>CAZMNG010000026.1:2198-13925 GCA_964567505.1 uncultured Chthoniobacterales bacterium | reverse complement strand
ATTCTTTTGTGCGCGTGATAGCCACAAAGCAGTTCCGTCGCTCTTCTTCCATTTCCGGGCTGCGGTCTCCCTTCTGCCTGCTTTGAAAAGAGGGCATGACGTCTTCTGCAAGGCCAACCACGTACACGCAGTCGAATTCCCTTCCCTTTGCACCGTGTATTGTCATCAACGTTACGGTTTCCGGTTTCGGCGTAGGTTCCTTGGATCGCAACTGTAGTTCCTGCAAAAACTGATCAAGGGGCGCATTCTTTCCAATGTGAGCAGCTATATCCCGACTCAGTTCCTTCCATGCTGCCATGTCCTCTCCAAGATCGGCGTCTGCTTCAGGACCACTCAGCTTCGCCCCGAATTCCCCGAGAATGACTTCGATAGCCGGCTTAACAGCCGATGAGTCTCCGGCACACGGAGCAAGCAGCGTAAGGAGATTCTCCTCGGCGGCTTTAAGACCCTGTTGCATGCGAGCCGTCTTCAGCCAGGTAGCAAGGTAACCCCGCCCTGTTGTTTCGGCTTCCGTAATGATCTGCTCCACAGAAACCGCCGTCTCCGCCAGGCGATTAAACGCCTCAACAAGCGCCGCCACATTGCGACGGTCGAGCGGGCGCGCGATTTGACGTAAGGCGGCAAGAAGCCACCGAAATTCCGCAGATAGGAAATCGTCCCGACGTTGCGCGATCACGGAAGGCACTTCGCGTTTCTTCAGAGCCTTATGCATACGTTCTAGAAGAGCTCGCGTCCGTGCCAGGACCGTTGTCTGCCCCCAGATGGAACGCCCGCGTTGGGTAATTTCTTGGGCGATTCCCAGCGCCTCTTCTTCTTCTGTCCCAAACACGCGAAGCTGAATATGCTCCTCGGCCGGATACTTAACCTCCGTCTTGCCGGCGATCAACGGTCTCTTGGCGCTAGTCCGCTGAGCGTTGTAGACCACCAGGCGGTTTGCGGCTTCCACGATTGCGGGCGGACATCGGTAGTTGGTAGGCAACTGGATCAACTCAGCAGAGAATACGAGGAGGAAGGATTGAATCTGCTTATAGCTCGCGCCGTTCCATCCGTAGATAATTTGGTCATCGTCCGCCACCGCGAACAAATTGCGGAATTCACTTCCGGCAAGCGTGCGCACCAACTTGTACTGTGCGCTGTTCGTGTCTTGAAACTCGTCGATGAGCCAATGGGGGTATGCCCTGCGGTATCTGGCGGCGATTGCGGGATAGGTCTTGACAAGCCGGTATGCCTCGAGAATCAGGGAGTTAAAGTCCAGGGCGTTAACTCGTCGCAGCTCTTCCTCGTAAAGCTGATATGTCGCGGCGGCCCGCTTTGGGTCATCCAGCCGCGCCAGCGCCGCTTCGGCGGAGCCGGGTTCGATAAGCTTCGATTTCATCTCGTCAATGAGACCCAGATATTTGACATCGTCGGGCCTTACATCTTTTCCGCCTGTTTGTGCGCGCCGCAAAGCATCCTCCAGTACTGCGTTGCGGTCATCATCCGCCGAGTAAATGGCGAAGTCGGGATTAATGCCGAGATGGACGCCATGTTGTCGCAACATCTGCCCGCAAAAGCTGTGGAATGTTCCTATGTTGGCCCGATCTTCGAGACCCGGGACAAACGTTGCGACCCGGTCTTTCATTTCATTGGCGGCTTTATTCGTAAATGTCAGCGCCAGCACGCGGAAGTGCTGTCCCTTCGAAGCGTCCAACAAACGCGCGATTCGGCAGGTCAACACCTGGGTCTTGCCAGAGCCTGGCCCCGCCAGCACCAACAGAGCCCCTTGATCCCAGTCTACCGCCTGACGCTGGATCTCCGTCAATTTCGATATTGCTGATTCCAATGTGCTCGCCATCAGGTAAGCCCTCTCAATGCTGTAATAGATTCTCGGAAGCTCTGGGGCATCCTCTGCCCCAGAGCCGGGTTTGCAGCCACCTGCGCGGCAAGCTCTGCGGCATAGCGGGTTTTGTTATCCTCGAGGAACTTTTGAAGCGTTGGCCGATCCATAGTCAATGCATTCGTAAAGCCGATGCTTTGAAGAACAGACCGTAAGTCAGACTCCAGGCCGTCGGCGAGAAGCTGCTGTTCCAGAGTTCCTGCCGGCAGGGTTTTGCAACGCTCCCCCCACGAACGCCTGGTCGAACCCGCGTCGGGAAATCGACCGCACGTAGTCTTGCCCAGCTTGGTCACCGTCCAGAACGGCGATCCAAGGTATTCCCAAAGCTCTCGCCAGCGCCGCAAACGTAGCCGGATGGCCATTGTTTACCGCGTCAATCACCGAGACCCCGTGCTCATCGAGATCATAGCCAAGCGTCCGCGCAAGTGAATGGATGATCAGATATTCTGCTTGCCCTTCGACGATCAGCCAGCGCCGAGCAAAGAAGATTTCACCCCGGATACGGCGCGCAAATGTTTCCAACGCGCGCAGCTCGTCATCCGGGATGTACAGAAGGGACCTGTCCCGTAGACTGCGCAATGCCCCATGAATCACGGCTCGATCAGGATGCGTGGCATAAGCTGTCAGCAACTTACGATAAATAGGACCTTCGAGAAAACCTCTCACCGTAAGAGTTTGCGCTGCGCGGTCGTATGCGAGAAGGTCGTTCGCTTCCGTCACGACTGCATCCAATTCGGATACATGCGGCACCCCGGACGAAAAGCTGGGCTGGAGCCAGTGAATCTCTGTTCCATTCTCTGAGAGCCGCACCAGGCGAAGATCCCGGAAGGGTACGTGCTGAACGAAATAAGGAGAATGCGTCGTGATGATTTTCTGGCCTGGCAACGCGCTGACATGCTGCCAAAGCGTCCGTGCCGCCTGGGGATGCAGGTGTGTTTCGGGCTCTTCGAGCGCAAGCACGGCCGTGCTCTCCGCTTCGAAGCTCAGTAAGTAGATGTTCAACGAAGGCCTGAAACAAGAAAATTACGGTAAGACTCTGAACGCCTTGGCCGTGCCTCTCGAGCGGAAGCCACGGCCAGTCCGGTTCGTTGCGCAGTATAATCTCTGCTTTCGACAAAAGGTCCCAAGACTTCAGCGGCACCATTCGGAGATCAACGGCGCCTTCCCGGTCGCGCGCCGCAATGCGCGTGGCTCCGGAGAGCGTCTCGGCGATCTCACCTAGCCGCGGATCGGCCCTTAGCAGCTTCTTGTTCAGCAAATCAAGAACTTTTTGAACCCGGCCTTCTAGGGCCTGCGGAATCTCCATCGCCTTCAGAAGGCGTCCCCAAAATTGCGATCGCGAGGAGAATTCGTCCTCAGCGTCCCGTAGTGCGCCAAGGTAAAACACCGGTAGGTACTGCCAGAATCGCTCTAGGTTCACCCGGCGGGCCGAAACTCCAACGAGCGGTTGGCGCGCCGCATTCAGGAACATCCATGCCGGCTGATAACACCCCTCCGCGGCGCTCCAGGCGCAGGTTACTCGCAGCGTGACCGAACTTTTTCCGGTTACTGGGTCATCCTGGACAATGTCTTCGAGAGCTTGGTGTAGTTCATCGGCCCACTCCCCCAACGTCGATTCTTCTGCCCGCAGCTCAATGACGATGCTAGGCGACGTTTTTGGGTCGCTGTCCTCTCGGGCCAGATGAACGTCATATTCAGTAAATCCGGTGCCGCGCTGCCCCCATCTCCGCGTCAGCGCGATCCGCACCGCGTCAAGTAGAGCCGTCTTGCCCGCATTGTTCGGACCGATGAATACGGTTGTCTCACCGAGGTCAACATTTAGGAACTTTATCGAGCGGAAATTCTCAATTCGCAGGGATGTGATTCTGAGCCCTCGATTCGAAATGCTCTGGTTCATGATGGAGAAATATCAGCCGCGCCACGGCTTTGCGCTTAACTCGGAGATGCGATCAGCGATTCCTCTTTAGATCATTTTCCTACCGCCTCTCGCATATCCCAAACCATAGCAAGCTTCCAATCTGGTGTCGTTACTGAAGCGCTTCACTTAGCTAAAGCTAGGCTGTGTTGTAGTGCAAACTGCCTCTCGAAAGACATAATTTGGCGTCCGGAGGTGGCAGAAATATTCGGGGCCGAGTCGTACTGTGAACCGGATTGCTACCGGGCGCCGACCGAACAGCGTGTGATTTCTTATCCACTATAGTGCGCGACTGTCTGTCCTGAACCGGTTCCATGGAGCGACAAACATTGCTGGCGGGCGATCGTCAGGTAATGCTCGATGCCCATTCGGAGCCCTGCGCTAGACCGAGTTTCGAGTGACTCAATGATAGACCCGGTAAGCGTACGGTATTGAATTAGCGCTTTTCTGAGCGCAGGGACTTCCAGTCGCGCCACTTGATCTCTCAGACTCAGCGCGATTGAGGATTGGATGGGCCTGTTACCGGCTTCATAGATGATCTGGAAAAACCTTTTTCCGAGCTCATTGTCTCGTACGATCGTTCTTGAGCTGCCGAAGAGCTCAGCCGCAACAATCGCTTCGCCGACATGCTGGTCCGTGAGTCCCGCGATCGACGCGTCTGCGCAGTCCGTCTCCAGAAGTTGCCTTAGATGAAAGATTTGGTCCATGTCCCGCCATGTGAGTGTCCGGACGCGAGCCCCCCGGTTTGCGGTTGAAACAATAAGCCCCTCCGAAGCTAATATTTGGTAAGCCTCTCTCAAAGGTATCCTGCTGACTCCGTACTTTTCGCAAAGCGGCAGCTCTGGAAGCCGTTCCCCATCGACATACTCCCGCGTCAGGATGGCATCGCGCAAAAGATCCGCCACGGCTGCTCCTACGGATTTCGGACGAGGCTCGTCATTTTGCATGGCTTTTTCAAGGATTGTATACATCGATACAGCTTGAAGCCAGCCCCACAATTACCGATCATAAGGTCCTTTATGAGCGATGAATTCGCCGGCGATTTGATCCCCCTCTCCGCCCCTCGTATTTTGGTTCCGGCATTGATCGCGAACGTTGGAACTGGACCCACGGAAGCCTTCTTGGAATTTTTCGCAGTAGGATTGATCAATCCCAACACCCGTCACGCATATTACCACGCGGCTGACGGGTTCATGGCTTGGTGTGACCGCAAAGGTATTGCTCTAAAACAGATTGAGCCGATCCACGTCGCAGCCTACTTTGCGCACTTTCCCGGTTCTCCCCGGACTAAACAGCAGCACCTGGCGGCGATTCGGATGCTGTTCTCGTGGTTCGTCGAACGCAGCGCTCTCGAGATGAATCCGGCAAGAGACGTTCGCAGCCCGAAATTTTCCCGGATCGAAGGAAAAACCCCGGCGTTCGAAACGGAAGAGGTTCAAAAAATCCTCAACGCGATTGACGTGAGCGATCTAATCGGTTTACGGGACAAGGCGCTCATCGCCACTTTGGCTTACACATTCGCGCGCATCACCGCCGTAGTTTCACTGCGTGCGGCAGACTATCTGCAAATTGGCAAAAGATCTTTCTTACGCTTCATCGAAAAGGGCGGCAAAGAAAAAGAAATTCCTGTTCACCATAAGTTAGAGGAAGTCTTGGACGTTTATCTTGCCCGGGCAGGTTTAAGCGGCGCTCCCGGCGCACCAATATTCCAGAGTGCGCGTGGGAGGAAAAAGAAAAAGAAACTGAGCGGTCGCCCGCTGAGTCGTACTGATGCAGCGGCAATGGTGCGACGGCGAATTCACGATGCTGGTATTACGGGTCGGTTTTCGCCACACTCATTTAGGGCTACGGGCATCACAAACTACTTGGAAAACGGTGGTAGCCTCGAAGTCGCGCAACGAATTGCTGGTCACGCCGATTGCCGGACGACCAAGCTTTACGACCGACGCGGTCAGAAAGTGTTGCTCGAGGACATGGAGCGTGTACGGTATTAGTCCGAAAGTTTGCAGAAATTGGCCGCTCTTCGCATTTTTGCGAAGTCGATGCCTTACTGCCAGAACGAGGTCTCACGTTGCGCCTTGGCGGCCTTCGCGAACTTATTTCTGCTTCAGTTCGTGCTGCGGCACTCAGTAGACAAAGATCTTCTTTGCCATAACTGAAGTAAACGATCCTTCGCAATCTCTACCGCGCAAGATTCCGGCAGGCATTCGCTAAATTTGAATTGTTTCAGGTTTCCAAGTGCCTCACCGCCGCGACGCCGGTCTAAAAATGGTGTGCATTATGTGCTATACAGGGAAACGAGAAAGGGATGCTTTTTTTGTTCTACGATTCGGTAGATGCTCTGTCTTCACCAATTGTTCTTGTAGCGATGAGGGCCAATTCAAAAAGGGGAGCTCGGCGTAATATTCCTAAGCGCTGATTTGGTGTGTTGCCTACCTTGTGGGGCTCTTTTGTCCCCGTGGCTTTTAGAACGAGATGGCCGGCTTCGAAGTCCAGCACCCTGAGTTTGCGTTTCAATCTTTGCCCGGAAAATTGGCTTAAATCGAGCATATATACTTCTGAACGTCGTCCAGCGTGCTTCTCGTCCGAAAGACTCCCGTCGACTAAGTGCGTAAGCCGCAGGTCCAAAAGTTCCTGTAAAATACCGTATTCCACCGGATGGCTCTCTTTGTCCTGAAAGTCGACCCGGAAGTAGGTCGAGCTCTTTTCATCAATGCAAAATCGACGAATAGTCTTAAGACCATCCAAGACCTTCGCAGTCAGTTCACCTGATGAAGCTGCATCATCTTCCAACTCCGTGAGCTTTACTTTAGCAGCGTTCCCTGCAGCTTTATTGACGTCTTGAACACCCACGCCGCGAACCTTTTCCCTTTTCTGGGCTTCTCGAATTGCATCAGCGCAAAGTACAAGGTAATCGCGTGGAACTGCACCAGAGGCCAAGACCAGACGGTCCAAAGCCTGCCCAGAAAGAATGTTCGACAGCGACCTGATACCGACGTGCTCAGCATAAGTGCTCAATACCTTCTCAAGAAACCGTTTAGCGTGAACAGGATTTTCTAATGTCACGTCCAAATCAATGTGGTCAGCATCGTGACCTGTTTGTAGACCTATCGGTGGATGAGGTTGGAACCAATTCAAGAGATGTTTGATCCCAGCAATCTTCAACCATACCGCGGCGTCGCGAATTGCTGCGTGAAGCATATCCAAGAATACTGGTTGTCCTTTTTTTTCGAGGTAATGAAGATCATCAAGAAAAACAAAAATGCTCACAGCACTCGTTGTGGAAAAGCGCTGAAACATTCGCTGTAATTTGGGGATGAACGGGCTCACCACTGCTTCCGAGATATTTTCGAGTCCGGTCAGTTTATTTAGGGACTCCGCCAAATTTGAAGCCTCTGCGAGAACAGCCGGAGGTTTACGGTCTTGATAGAATATTTGCACTTGTTCACATAGACGGAGACTAACCCCAACAAAGGTCTGGGCAGGCGAAGATCTGCGATAGGTCTGAATATTCTCCCAAACTGCTATGTCTCCGCGTTCAGTAATCAGACGCTTTGCTTCAACCATCAATGCGGTCTTTCCAGCACCTCGTCTACCGAATATGAGATGATGACGCGGGGTAGTTACCCTCCCAATGTTTTCGGACGTATCCCGAATGTATGACAGACTCGGTTGAATTTCGGATGTTCTAGACCGAGCAGTGAGCAAGGTCACCAAATTAGAGGCGCGCGGATCAAGGA
This sequence comes from uncultured Chthoniobacterales bacterium, assembly GCA_964567505.1. Lineage (GTDB taxonomy): Bacteria > Verrucomicrobiota > Verrucomicrobiia > Chthoniobacterales > JAFAMB01 > JAFAMB01. The sequence goes on along the minus strand of CAZMNG010000026.1, from coordinate 6,394 downwards.
CTCCCTGCTTTGCCGCCCACGTTATCCGACGTGGCAATCCTTCAGCGGGTCGTATAGTAACAAAGCCATTGAATCCGGTGGAAGCAAGATCACGGTCCAACAGGTTTCCTAGGGCAATGCTCTCTTCGAGTAATTCCGGGTCAACACGTGCTATGAGGATGGTTTCTCCTGGAAAAGATCGAATTTCTAGCGCCGCGAGCGGAATCCCAGCCTCGGAAAAACGGCTGCGGACAAAGTCAGCCGGGTCAATTGTTGCACTCATAATGAGCAGCCTTTCTTGCGAAGGTAGAGTCGAGAGACTCTTAGCAGATCCTCCGCATCTGATTGAATTGTAAGAGCGACGGCTTGCCAAGCAGTATTGGCTTTAGGATAAGGCTCATAGTCAGCTCGATTTCTGGCGAGCCGTGCATCTTTCAGTTTTGCCTGCCAGTTCACGCTTTGTTGATCGAAGTCCGGTGGTATATGCAACGGAAGTTTGTTGTGATCCTCGTGATCATCCCCTGGGTTCGAAAGGAAGACGCAAGCGCGCATAGCGTGATACATCGCATAGTAATGTCGACTTATCGCGCTTCGATATAAAGGAGGTTTCTGTCTCATCAAAATCTTCGCATGGGCACGTTGAGTGGAAGCAAAAATCCAACGATCAGCAGCCACCTTTTCGAGAAGCTCCGTAACCGTTCGGCCAGAATCTTTGACCAATGACACTCCCTCATTCCAGGACCGGATCGATGCACCAGACGAGATCGACACACGCTGCGTGATCCTCGGTGAAAAGCTTCAGGGAACTTGGTTACCAATCGATTGCTGAAAGAAGGTTTGTCCCATTTCCCGCAGCCGCGACGGAAACTTGGCCCATTTAAAGAGCGCCTGCCGTCCCAGCGACAGTCACTTCAGCTGCGTCCTTTGAGAAGAAGGCCGCGTAGCCCCCAGTTCGAATCGCATTGCTTGCGACTCAAGACGCGGGGCTTCTTCCGCCTCAGTTTTCTTCTATCTGAGATCATCCTTCGCCGGACCTACTTTATCTCAATCGACCGCACGAGCCGCTCGAAGTCTTCGCGCGAGTTATACGCTGTCAGTGAACGGATCGCCCGAGCCGCTCGATTGTTAAAAACGCTCAGTTTTGGATCAATTGACTCCAGCGTAAAAGCAGCTTCGTTTGGCTGAAGTAACGCCGCCCGCAGCTGGTCTGGACACAATTTTTCCAGGATGCCGTAAATGACCAGGTCGGCTTCCTGACCTAGTTCGAGACGCGTGCTGGCGTCCTCCACATTCTTGGGGTCAAGAGACCAGTGGCGGAGCAACATTGCATAAAGACGGACGCCATTGATCAGATGCTTCACCGCGCGCGGCGTCTGGCACGCCGCGTTAATGCAAGGTATGAAATCTTTAAGAGTGGAGGTGAATGTCTTTGAGTCGTCGATACTGGAAAGGTAGCGCATTGTGAGCACCTTAAGAGCGCCCCACAGCACGATTAGCACCAACACGATTAGCATCAACACGATTATCCAGGTCAAGTTTGGTGTGGCATTCTGTCCAGGCTGGATCATGACGGGGCCAATTTCTTCTGGCACTTTATCTAGTGCTGATTGCTTCCCTCCGAGGTCTGGGTTGACATCTTGCTTGCCAGTTGACACTGCCGGATTCTGATAGCCGGTCTTCGGCTGCATGCGCAAAATCACATCAGTATTGTTTAGCTTTCCGGCAAGTTCTACCTCTGAGAACCAAGCCGGCGGCTTTTCCGTCTTCTCCTCTGCCGTGGGCTTTGAATGCCTGACGAACGACTGGCCTAGCTGCCATGCACCGGAGCCCACTGCGCCCCCGAGCGCCACCAGAGCCAGGGCCATTCCGACAGTTCTGAGGAAGCCCGGCACACAGAGGCCGAGGCGTTCAAGGTCGCTTGTCGGCGGACGCTTCACGCGGCTTCCCCTCTCGCTGCGGGTACTTAGCAGAGACTGCAGTTCCTCCCAGGACAAAGGCGCAACAGAAAGGCGCAATTGAATGAGTTTCTCCAGCCAAAGCTGGGCACGCGATGTTCCCGCTGGAGCTCTTTCTGGGGCGGGTAGGTCTTGCAACCAGTCTAATTTTTGCTCCAAGCAGTGCATCAACACTTTCTGCTCCATTCCGAGCACGATGTAACAGGAGCCGGACGACGCGAGGAAATTAACCGCCTCCAGTATGATCAGCATTTGGTCTGGATGGCAGCGATCGAGATCGTCGATAAAAAGAGTCAAAGTCTGAGGCTGTAGTGCGTGGGTGACTTCGCCGAACTCCTCGGCAAACCGCTCCCGAAAACTGGTCGCCTCCCAGGCTTCCGCCGCAGTGGCCCCACGCAGCGTCTTTGTCAATTTTGTCGGATCGGCGCCAAAGGCGGAGAACACCTTCCACAAGGCAATTACCGGCAGCAGTGCGGCAGGTATCGCCAAGCTAGCGAGGACCTTGTCGGGACTCGTCCAGTCGAGGAGCTTGTTAAGATCGACTTGCAGGTTCCATACAACCGTGGAGATGAAAACTATGCCGGCGAGGCCGAGTAGCAGCCGCAGCCACATTCGCCCAAAACGCTTGAATGTTAGCCGTATTCTGGCGCGAATGCCGCGTCTCGTCCACCAGTGGGGCAAGGCTTTGCTGCGAAGCGAGGCCAACACCGCGGCGAAGAGATGTTCCTCGCTTTGATTATGCCACGCGTTGAACCAAGCGGTCTGAAAGCCTTTAGCACGGAGAGCGTCCCGCAAAATGTTCATGAGTGAACTCTTCCCTGATCCCCAGGGGCCAGTAATGGCTATGACAAGAGGCGCGTCGGTCTTGGGGTTTTCGAGATAACTAGCCAATCCTGCGGCGATCGCCCCCACCTGCGTCCCTGCCGCTTCCGCTGCGGTGAGCACGGTGTCGGCGATGTAGGCGTTGGCAATGGAGCCCTCTCCCGCCGGTGGCTCCTTCGGTTTTCGCACGGCAAAATAGAGCGGCACAAAGGTGAGTGCGAGGAAGACGAAATACGCGAGCGCCGGCTCTCGGCTATAAGAGTTCCAATTTGCGCCGCCGTCCTTGGTTTGGAGAACGGTCCTGATTCCGACGACCCAGCCGCGCTGGCCATCGGCGGAAAAGTTCACCGAAGATAGGTAGGATTGAGTGCCGCTGGTCAGTGACGCCCAAGTTACTCCGCCATCCTTTGTTTGCAAGATGGTGCCCTGTTCTCCCACGGCCCAGCCACGCTGGCCGTCGGCGGAAAAGTTCACCGAAAGGAGTGTAGATTGAGTGCCGCTGGTCTGTGGTACCGCCCAATTTGCGCCCCCATCCTTGGTCTGGAGGATGGTGCCATGTTCTCCGACGGCCAAGCCGCGCTGGCCGTTGGCGGTAAAGCTCACCGAATACAAATATGATTGAGTGCCGCTGGTCTGTGGCACCCAGCTCGCGCCGCCATCATTGGTCTGCAGGATGGTACCATGTTCTCCAACGGTCCAGCCACGCTGGCCGTCGGCGGCAAAGCTCACCGAAAAAAGCCAATATTGAGTGCCGCTGGTCTGTGGTACCCAGGCCGCGCCGCCATCCTTAGTCCGGAGGATCGTACCATGTTCCCCAACGGCCCAGCCGCGTTGGCCGTCGGCGGCAAAACTCACCGAATTGAGCGAAAATTGAGTGCCGCTGGTCTGTGGCACCCAGGTTGCGCCGCCATCCTTGGTCTGGAGGACGGTGCCATGTTCTCCGACGGCCCAGCCGCGTTGACCGTTGGCGGCAAAATTCACCGAAAGGAGCAAAGATTCAGTGCCGCTGGTCTGTAACGCCCAGCTTGCGCCGCCATCCTTAGTCTGAAGAATCATGCCATCCAGTCCGACGGCCCAGCCGTGCTCGCCGTCGGCGGCAAAACTCACCGAAGAGAGGGCAGATAGAGTGCCGCTAGTCTGTGGCGCCCAGGTTGCGCCGCCATCCTTGGTCTGGAGGATGAAGCTGTTGATGACATCACCTCCGACGGCCAATCCGCGCTGGCCGTCGTCGGCAAAACTTACGGAAAGGAGTGTAGATAGAGTGCCGCTGGTCTGTGGCGCCCAGGTTGCGCCGCCATCCTTGGTCTGGAGGATGGTGCCATGTTCTCCAACGGCCAATCCGCGCTGGCCGTCGGCGGCAAAACTTACCGAAAGGAGCGAAGATTGAGTGCCGCTGGTCTGTGGCGCCCAGGTTGCGCCGCCATCCTTGGTCTGGAGGAT
>CAZMNG010000026.1:0-2098 GCA_964567505.1 uncultured Chthoniobacterales bacterium | reverse complement strand
CTGGCCGTCGGCGGCAAAACTTACCGAAAGGAGCGAAGATTGAGTGCCGCTGGTCCGTAGCGCCCAGGTTGCACCGCCATCCTTGGTCTGCAGGATGGTGCCATGTTCTCCAACGGCCAATCCGCGCTGACCGTCGCCGACAAAACTCACTGAATTTAGCGAAGATAGAGTGCCGCTGGTCTGTGGCGCCCAGGCTGCGCCGCCGTCCTTGGTCAGGAGAATCGCTCCTTCAAGTCCGACGGCCAATCCGCGCTGACCGTCGGCGGCAAAGCTCACCGAATTGAGCCCAAATAGAGTGTCGCTGGTCTGTTGCGCCCAGGTTGCGCCGCCGTCCTTGGTCTGAATAATGGTGCCAAAAGCTCCGACGGCCCAGCCGCGCAGGCCGTCGGCAGCAAAATGAGTTGACTTCAGGTACGTGGAAATGGACGGCAGTCGCATCTCAGCAAGCGTCTCACTCGGATACCAGAACCACTCCCAACCACGAAGAGGTCCGGAGATTGGATGTGGCGGTTGGTAAACAAAGAAATATGCCGTGGATAGAGCTGCCCAAACTGCACCGACAATCAACAACACGTAACGCCACCACCGCCCAGCGTCGTCGCTAGTCTCTTGGGGCGGCCTCTCCCCTGGCGCGGTGTTCATTTTGGATAACTATTTAACCTAGGAACTGGATAGGAACTTTGGGTAGATCAGACGCCGTCCGGCCCTCGATGCTTCTTATCCGATCTGACCGGATTTGTCAGCTTGGAACTCTACCCGAAGGGCCTGAGGACCTATCGAGTAAACCGAACTCCATGGAGGGGTCCGTTTCGTGCACGGACCCCTATTGGGGCTACAAAAAAGGACGCTGCTAACCGGCAGAAAACGACAGCCTTTTGCCAGCCTAGCCTAAGATACGCCGCTTAAAGATCAGCGGTTTACTGTCCTAGAAAATCGCACGATTCCTCGAATCCGATCGTTGACTAGTCAGTCAACGATTTCCTCCCGAACAAAGTACACATATTTTCTTCAAAACCACACTTAGTACTCAAATTTTCTTCAAATTTTTCAACCAGAAAATATGTGTCCACGCAAACCACGGATTGTGTATTAATTCATGTAAAAGGCCGTCGAACAGCAGATTACGTAGATTGAGATCGTCCGCCCGCCAGGACACACATTTTCTTCAACGCACATCAAACACGCCTACGAACGCGTCTTGCAGGCCATCGGCCTCGCCAACGCCGCGCTGGCACCGCAGCCCGCGAACACCCTGGACGCGGAGGAGGACCTCAATGGCTAGAAACGCTAGAGTAAATTTCCGCGCACTTGCTGCCGGAACCCCAAGATGAGTAAACCGAACTCCATCGAGAGCCACCCCGAAGGAAAAGTGGCTATTCTCAGTAATGTGAGCCGCAGCGGACGTTTTTGGGCTGTTCTCAAATAATGTGGTCTCATTCTCATTTAATCTGGGCCTGAGGGCCTCCTTATTCTCAATTAATCTGGTCCCAAAACAGCGGATGTTTTTGGGCCAGGCGATTTATGTTCTCGGGCCGCTACAATTACCGGGCAATCCAGCAGTTCCTTTCCTGGTGTGAACGAGCCGGGTATCAGGACCTCGAAGACATTGAGCCCATCACGGTGGCCGCATATATCGAAACGCTGCAACGCCAGGCCGCGCCAGCTACGGTCAAGCAGCACATGGCGGCGATCCGGATGCTGTTTTCCTGGCTTACCGAAAAAGGAGTCCTGGCCATGAATCCGGCCCGGGAGGTCAAGACCGAGAGATGTTCTCGCACCGAAGGGAAAACCCCGGCATTCGTCGATGGCGAAGTTCAAAGGCTTATAACGCGGTTGAGACATCCACGCACACCGGCCTGCGCGATCGCGCTCTGCTCGGGGTTCTTGCCTACACCTTCGCCCGGATCGGCGCCGTCGTGAACTTACGAGTCGAAGATTATTATCCTTCAGGGAAACGGTTTTTACTCCGCTTTAAAGAGAAAGGCGGCAGAGAGAAAGAGCTTCCCGTGCACCACAAGCTTGAAGAGCTCCTGGACGAGTACCTCAAGGCAACCGGCTTAGAGAAGGAGCCAGGCTCTCCGTTGTTCCCGGCCTCTAT
>CAZMNG010000025.1:0-13967 GCA_964567505.1 uncultured Chthoniobacterales bacterium | reverse complement strand
TCGCGCCCTGGATGTGGTCGATCTGCGCGCCGACGTGCCTGTCGCTCGGCGCGCAGTCGATGCCGGTCAATTTTTGTTTGGCGAAAACAAGGTGCAGGAGGCAAAGGCGAAAATACCGGATCTTCCTGCAAAGCTGCGCTGGCATTTGATTGGGCATCTGCAGAGCAATAAAATTCGGCAAGCGCTGGCACTATTCGAAGTGATTCACGGAGTCGACTCGGTTGATTTGCTTGGGGATATACAACGCATTGCCACCGAGCTCGGCCTCTTTCCTCGAGTCTTGCTGCAAGTGAACCTGGCCGGAGAATCGTCGAAGTTCGGATTTCCACTGGACAAACTGCTCGCGCAAGTCGAGCGAATTGCCAGCGTTGACCGGGTCCAGGTCGAAGGGCTTATGACGATTCCACCTATTGCCGCCAATCCGGAGCATTCCAGGAGGTATTTTGCTTTGTTACGGGATCTCCGGGACCGCCTGGAGAAGGAATTTCGGGTTTCACTACCGCAATTGTCGATGGGCATGACGGCGGACTACCGGATTGCCATCGAGGAAGGTGCAACGCTAGTGCGGGTTGGGACAGCGATATTCGGAGAGCGGAGATCAAAGCGACTATGAGTAATCGTACGGCCCGGCGCGTCGCCGGCATTATGGGATGTTGCGGCGTACTGTTCGGAGCATTCGGCGCACATATGCTGCACGGACTTCTTCAAAAGAACGCAACGACGGGCATCTGGGAGACCGGTGTCCTTTACCATCTCGTACACGCCCTGGCGCTGCTGGTACTAAGCGGATGGCGCCCGGTACCGTACGGAGCATTCGTGCTGATGCTTGGCGGGGTAATCACATTCAGCGGATCGCTTTATTTTCTCTCCGTGACCAACATCCGATGGCTAGGCGTAATCACGCCGATTGGCGGTTTGGGGATGTTGGCCGGATGGCTCGTCCTGGCGTTCTCCAAGTCAGATGAGGCATGAGCCTGGCGAGACCGAAATTCGAGCAGCCAAGGCGCTCGTGAGATTTTGGATCACTTCAGGTACTTCTGTGCCTCGGCCATATAACTGCGGTCTGCGGAGTCGGTCGCTTTGAGTTGCGTGACTTTCAGCCACTGTGCCTTGGCCTCCTGCGTTTTTCCAATCGCTTCCAACGCGCGCGCGTATTCGGCATGGTTAATAATGCGATCAGGCGCGCAAGCGATCGCCTTTTGAAAGTATTCCAGCGCCGTGTCCTTTGAAGCAGGCGGCAGCTTCCCGTAGAGTGTCTCTGCGATCCCCTTGAGGAATGGGTTCAAGGTCGCCATTTCGAAGTTCCAGCGAGCGAGAATCAACAGGGCCACGTCGTTCTTCGGATCTAATCCAACTGCTTTTTCTGCTTCGGATTTTATGACGATCGAATATTCCATCTTGGTCTTGTTGTCGACGAAGTCGGTCATTTTGCCGTAGGCGACTGAGAGACAGGTGTGGGCGTCGGAGTCATTCGGAGCTGCGCGAACCGCTTTTTCGGCATATCGCAGGCAAAGCGTTGCATCGGCGAATTTCTGGGACTGTTCTTTAGCGGCGTCGATGGCGTCAGAATAATCCTGCGAAAGTTTGACTAAAACCTTCGGATCGTTCGGATCGACTTTTTCTGCTTGCTTCAGTACTTGAATCGCGTCAAGTGTTCGCTCCTGGGCATCGAGCGCGTCCGCTTCTTTGATCAAAGTGGGAACATCCTGCGCGTTGGCGAAGCCGGCGAACAAAATGCAGCTGAGCATTGCCAGGACTGAGGGATCTCGCATGGGATTATGATCGAGGTGGAATGCGCATTTGCAAGGAGGCCGGTGACGGTGTTGATTCTCTCCCGCGGGCGCAGAAACACATTGACAGGGCGAGACCTAAACCATATCTTCCGGGCTCTTTTTCGGGACAGACTTCATGAAGACGTTTTCAGCCAAAGCCAGTGATATAGAGCGGAAATGGTATATTGTCGACGCCAAGGACCGCTCGCTTGGCCGCGTTGCTGTAACTGTCGCGAATCTGCTTCGAGGTAAAGGGAAGCCGATTTTCACCCGGCACGTCGACACGGGCGATTTTGTCATCGTAATCAACGCGGAGAAAGTCCGGCTGACCGGTAAGAAAGACGTTCAGAAGAAGTTCACCAGTTTCTCCGGGTACGTCGGCGGACATCATTCTGAAAGCGCGGGTCACCGCAGGGAGCGATCTCCGGAGTTGTTGATCGAGCACGCGGTCAAGGGAATGATTCCGCACAACCGGCTCGGGCGCGCTCTTTACACGAAGCTGAAGGTGTACAAAGGTGATCGTCACCCGCACGAAGCACAACAACCGATCGCGGTATCTTAATCGAATTCACTTATATGTCTGAAGTATTTGCCGCTACAGGTCGCCGCAAAACGGCCGTCGCTCAAGTCCGTCTTTCGCGCGGAACAGGAAAGATCCAAGTCAACGGACGTCCGTTGGAAGACTATTTCGCGACGCCGTCGTTGCAGTTCACGGTGCTCAAAGCCTTTGAGGTGACCAAAACGAGCAATAGTTTTGATGTGCTTGTCACGGCGAAGGGCGGCGGAATTGCGGGACAGGCTGGGGCGGTCCGTTTAGCTATTTCGCGAGCGCTGCTCACCCAGGACGTAGCGATGCGCCCGACGCTGAAGGAAGAGGGCCTGCTGACCCGCGATCCGCGGATGAAAGAGCGGAAGAAATCGGGGCAACCCGGTGCACGCAAGCGGTTCCAGTTCTCCAAGCGGTAATCGGGAGAACTCCGGCGCACAGAGATGTCTGGTTCGAAAATCGATCCGTCGTTGCACCAGGCAAAGAAGCCTGAGTGGATTAAAGTACGGTTGCCTTCGAGCCCTGTCTTCTTCTCAACGAAGGCGCTGATTTCCGATCTCCGGCTACACACCGTCTGTGAATCGGCGCAGTGCCCGAATCGTTGGGAGTGCTGGAGCCAGGGGACCGCAACTTTCATGATTGCGGGCGAAAGATGCACGCGCGCCTGCGGATTTTGCGCGGTTTCCACGGCCAGGCCATTTGCGCTGGAAGTAGATGAACCTGAGCGGGTCGCAGAGGCGATCCGGCGAATGAAGTTGAAACATGTCGTTATCACGGCGGTTGCACGCGATGACCTTGCGGACGGTGGAGCGAATCATTTCGCGGAAACGATCCGTGCAATTCGAAATCTGGACCCGGAGATCGTTATCGAAGTGCTGACCCCGGATTTCAATGGCAAAGAGAATTCTCTCCGGTTTGTTCTCGATGCACGGCCCGACATTTTTAACCACAACCTGGAGACAGTTGAACGGCTGACACCGTCAGTCCGTTCACGGGCAAAGTATCGTCTGTCCCTCGACGTGCTGCGTCGTGCTAAGGTGATTGACGCTGGGGTGGTCACAAAAAGCGGGATCATGCTGGGATTGGGAGAGAGCGAAATGGAGCTCTTTCAAGCAATGGATGATCTGCGCGAGGCTAATGTTCAGGTCTTGACGCTTGGCCAATACCTGCGGCCGACACCGGCTCATTTACCGGTGGTTGAGTATATCAGGCCCGAAACCTTCGATGTTTACCGGCAGGTTGCCGAACAAAAGGGATTCGAGTACGTCGCATCCGGGCCGCTTGTTCGGAGTTCGTATCACGCCGCGGACTATCATCCGACTCGTCGGCGCGCGATGTAGCCTTGCCTTGCATATTTCGCAGAACCGACTTTTCCGTTTCCGGTTTGACTGGTTCAGTGGGAAACTGCCGGCGGCGTGGGCTTGGCGTTTGGAGTCGAGAATTCTTTTTTTAGCATCTCGATGATTGCGGCATTACCGACTTGTCGTTTCTCCTGGATATCGTGCGCGAGTTGTTCCTCCAACCGGCGCCGTTCCTGTAGGTAGCGTTTGTGAAACTGCGCTTTCTGCTCATCGTTCAGCTGGAGGCCCGATTTCTGGTATGCCTCGTTGATTGACGCTTCGAGCTTCTGACGTTGCACTCTCTCCCTCTGGCGCAAGACTTCGCGTTCGTCCTGGCTCAAGTCCTGCCAGCGATGCAAATTCTCCAGGATCCGCTCCTGCTGTTCCGATGAAAGCTGGTCGAATTCCTTCCGCAATTGGTCAAACCGTCCGCTGCTCGAGCTCGGCTGCGGCGACGGGTTCGTGGACGGTGAGGGGCTCGCAACCTGAGCCTGACTCTCCACGATAGCAAAACCGGTCAGAATCAGTGCGACGAAGAATCTAACCATACGGAAGATTCCTCGGATGAAAGCGCAGAATCCAGATCGGCTATCAACTCGAGTTCACTTGGCTCACTCTCTGCCACCATGACTGCGGGTTTGGTGACATTCTTGTGTTCAACACGAACGCTGAACAGAGTCAAAGACACCGCAAGAGCCCCTGCTACCGCTCCAGGTAGCCCAAATCGCAACCAATTCGCCCAGAACATCCTGCGGTCAGCTTTCAGCTTCCGCACCGAAGCCACTACCCTGGCCGCGAAGAAAGGTGACGGCTCCTCCAGCTTCGCCTTCCCGAGCAAATGCCAAAGCTGATCGCGTTCTGGATCGTTCATCGCGTTGAATTGAACACCGGAGATTGCGCAAAGTTTCAATCAGACCACGGCTGATTCTGTTAATTCTTCGAGTAAAGAATCACTACAACGCTCCGTGGCTCGGCTCAAGAAGTTTTGGGGAGCGCGAAGCGGGGTACAGAGAACACCAAGAGAGAAAATTAGAAAGTAAGAATTAAGAATTAAGAACGAACAATCAAAAGCTGGAATGCTGCCGGCTAACGCAGAATAAGCATTCCTGGTGCATGCTGTTTTCGCGGACACCCGCCAATGGAGCCGGTACTCCGAACCCGGAACCCGAAACTTCGAACCCGGAACTCGGAAGTCCCTCTCACTCTCCGGCTTCGAGGAAACCTTCGAGTTGCCGGATGCGGGTTGGGTGCCGCATCTTTCTGAGCGCTTTCGCTTCGATCTGCCGGATGCGTTCGCGCGTGACGCGGAACTGGCGGCCGACTTCTTCGAGTGTTCTGCTGTAGCCGTCGACGAGGCCGAAGCGCTGCTCCAGGACCTGGCGTTCCCGTTCGGTCAAGGTATCCAGAACATCCCGAATTTTTTCACGCAGGAGGACGATGGCGGTCATGTCACTTGGGTTTTCCGCTCCCTTATCCTCGATGAAATCGCCAAAGCTCGTGTCGTCGCTGTCGCCGACGGGGCTTTGCAGTGAGATCGGCTGCTGGGCCATTTTGAGCACCGCACGTACGCGCTCGACTGGCAATTGAATTTCCTCAGCGACCTCTTCCGGGGTCGGTTCGCGTCCGTACTCCTGCACCAACTGCTTTTGAACCCGCATCAACTTATTGATCGTTTCGATCATGTGTACGGGAATTCGAATGGTGCGGGCCTGGTCCGCAATCGATCGAGTGATTGCTTGCCGGATCCACCAGGTCGCATAGGTCGAAAATTTGTAGCCTCGCCGGTACTCGAATTTCTCGACGGCTTTCATGAGGCCCATGTTGCCTTCCTGGATCAGGTCGAGGAACGAGAGACCGCGATTGGTGTATTTCTTTGCGATCGATATGACGAGCCGGAGATTCGCTTCGACCATCTCGGTCTTGGCGCGAAGCGCACGTTTGAGCCAGTCCTTCAGATCGCCGTGCTGACGGACGAAATCTTCCGGCTTAAGCCAGAGCTTGAATTCGAGATCGCGTAACCGGTTTTTGTAGTCCGGCAGCCTTTCTCTGGCGGTTGCCGAGCCCTGTTCAGCGCGTGAAATTTCAGTCTGTAAATTGTTTAGGACGCGCAGAAAATCGTCCGCCAGCTGGACGAACTCTTCGGTGACCTTCTGTTTGAAGTAGAATTTCGGATAGAGTTTCATCAAGGCGGCGTGTGCCTTTTGAAACTCCGATTTGACCCCGGAGTCTTTCCCGGTTTCCCGAAGCTCCATCATCTTGTTGTAGAGACTGGCGACTTCGCGGCTGGAGCGTTCAATTTGCGAACAGAGCTTCGGCAGCCCTTTCATGTAGCGCTCGCGGTTTTCGATTTTCTTATCGAGAATGACCCGGTCAAATCGTTCACGCCCCTCGATCAATTTCTGCGCAAGATCCAGGTGCGACTTGGAAGTGAATCCGAAACGGTTGATAAATTTTTGTACCATCACCTCGGCGTCTTCGATCCGTTTCGATATTTCGACCTCCTGTTCCCGTGTCAGGAGGGGGACCTGGCCCATCTGCTTGAGGTACATCCGGACCGGATCGTCGAGGATATCGAGTTTTTGATCTTTCTCTTCTTCCTCGTCGTCGACATCTTTTTTGCCGTCTTTGTACCGGTCGACCTCGGATGCGTCGATGATATCGACTTCCATCGATCGGAGCCGGTTGATCAACTGTTCCATCTCCTCCGGATCGGCCATGTTCTCCGGCAGGGCTTCGTTAATATCGTCGTAGGTGACGTAGCCTTGCTCTTTGGCGAGCTTGACCATGTCCCGCACCCGCTCCTGGAGGTCAGAAGCCGGGTCAGAGCTGATCAGTTTTGAGGCCAACGGGGTATGTCCATTGGTGACTGCGGCGGCATCAGATAATTCCGGCACGATGACCGGGCGATTTATCTCTTTTGTGCCGAACGCAGAAACCCGCCGCGCAGCAGGGGGCGATTTTTTGGAATTGGCTTTAGGCTTCTTCTCCTCGCCGGTGGAATTCGGTTTGGCAGTCTTCGATCTGATTGAGTTTTGGGAAGTGCGCTTTGCCATGTCCACCTACGAATTCTCTCGCCGCGGGTTCGAAAGAGGGGCGATTAGATATAAAGATATGAGTTCAATACGGTAAATCCGCGTTGGTCACTGTGCCCGGCTCGAAAGTCGCGAAATATCTGTGAACGAGGATTCTAGGTCAAGGACTTCTTTAAGCTCCTGTTTTGCCTGTGCCTGGAGAGCCGGATCGTCGCCGGCCAGTCGAAGAATTGTTTCGATCTGTCGCTTTCTCCGTTGCAGTTCGGCTGCGGCGAGGCGTGTCCAAAACAGATGGCCCATCTGTTCGTTTAATTCTTTGTTGGCGAGAATGAGCGACAAGAGTGTGGCTTCGGATTTCTGCAGCGACGCGAAAAAAGTGGCGATGCTGGACGGCTCGCGAGGGTCGAGCGCTGATGCAAAGATCTTCGATAGCAACTCGGCGCCATCAACCTGTTCCAAAACAGAGCGCCAAGGCTGTTGTTGAATCTCTTTGAGCAGCTCGGAGTCGACCAGTGCCGCTTTGGAAATAACTGCCAAATCATGGCGTAGCATCGAACTTTGGGGTGAGGCAACTTCTTCTGCGATCGTGGTTGTTCCCTGAGCTTGTTTAGGCGGCAGACGTACCATTTGCTGGAACGTGTCCCTCGGAATTTTCAGTCGAACCGCCAACCGACTGATCAGCGTGTCCCGCAAAACAGGATCGGGCACGAGACCGATGAAGTGCGAGATTTTTCGAGCAAAAGCAACTCTACCGGTGGTTGTGCTCGCCTGAGCCGAACTCAATTTCCGGTTGATCTGGAAATAAAAGAAATCCTCCGCTTCGTTCACGCGGGCGCGGAATGAGTCCGGCCCTGATTTGCGAATCATCGAATCGGGATCTTCGCCGGGTGGCAGTGCGCCTAGTTTGACCTGCAGTCCGGCGGCGAAAAGAACTTCGAGGGCGCGCTCCGAGGCTTTTTCACCTGCGGCGTCTGCGTCGAAAAATAAAATCACCGCGTCCGCGAACCGATGCAGTAAAGCGGCATGACGGGCTGTCAACGCCGTCCCTTGAGGTGCAACGACGTTTTGGATCCCGGCTTCGAACGAGGTGATCAGATCGAGTTGTCCTTCGAGGACGATCGCCTGTCGGGCATTTGCGATGTAACGCTTCGACTGATGCAGCCCGAACAAGAGGTTTCCCTTTGAAAACAACGGCGTTTCCGGCGAATTTACGTACTTACCGCCCGCAGCCTTGGGATCAAGGATTCGCCCACTGAATGCGACGACTTCGCCGATGTCATTATGAATCGGGAACATCAGGCGGTCCCGGAACCGGTCGTAGATGCGGGAACTCGGATTACCTTCTGCGCGCAGTTTGACCAGTCCGCTTTCGACCAGTTCGTCTTTGGTGAACTTGGCAGTCGATGCCCAGTGCGTGAGGGCGTCCCAGCCGTTTGGCGCAAAACCGATCTGCCATCGCTTTGCGGTTTCGATATTAATCCCTCGGCTCTGCAAATAGGAGCGCGCGTGCGCAGCGGCTTTCGTCCGCAGAAGATTCTGATGAAACCATGCACTCGCCTCAAAGTGGAGCCGGAGCAGTCGTTTTCGGAGGCTCTGTTTTGCCTCTTCTTCCGCGCTGAACTCTTCTTCCACAATCGGAATTCCGGCGCGTGTTGCCAGACGACGTACCGCCTCCGGGAAATCGACGTTTTCGTACTGCATTAAAAATTGAAACACTGCGCCCCCGGCGCCGCACCCGTGACAGTAGTATGATTGCTTGGATGGATTGACGTAAAACGACGGGGTCTTTTCCTGGTGAAAGGGACAGAGCGCCCGGAATTCCGAGCCGGCTCGCCGGAGCGGGAAATAACTGCCAATGACCGCCACGATATCCGAAGCGGTTGCGACTTGTTCAACGGTTTCCTGAGCGATGCGAGGCATTTAATGCGCGCCCGATTTCACTATCCTCCGCCTACCATGCGCACGATCTCAACGGTGTCACCATCGGCGAGGTCAGCAGACCCAAAATCGACCCTCGATACCGCCCGACCATTCAATTCGATCAATACCATCTTCTCGGTCAGTCGAAGCGCAGCAAGGAGGTCCAGGATCGTTCCGCACGTTTCCAGGTCGCGTGCTTCTCCGTTCAGAGTCAGTTTCATGCCGAAAGAATGGCGGCGTCCCAGTCTTTCCAAACCGGTTCGAAACCGGTTGCGCGAATCGCCGCGGCGACCTCTTCCGGTGACCGGCTGTCTTCAACTTCAAATTGTGCATCAGCCTTGGAATTGACGGAGGCGGATTGAGTGATCCTCCCTTTGACGGTCAAATGCAGCGAGTCTGTACCCTGGCCGGTGTATCCGCCGGGTTCGGTGCGGCTTCCAGCGCTCATCATCGTCACCCCGATCGGCATTAAAAGATCTCTGAACTCTCGGGATTCGCGCGTACTGAGCACGATGCCGACCTGTGGGAATGTGATTCGGAGCGCGCAAAGGAGCTGGATCAGATGCCGATCCGATAACGTGTGCCGAGGATGAAACCCGCCCGCTGCCGGTCGCAGCCGAGGCAAGCTGACGGTCAATTGCGAGCGCCAACATTTCCTGAGCAGGTAATCGACATGTTCAGCGAGTGCGATCGCCTCGGATTGCCACTCCGCAAGACCGAATAGCGGTGCGATCCCAATTCGTCGAAACCCGGCCGCATAAGCGCGTTCGGGGGTCTCCAATCGCCAGTCGAAATTCCTCTTGGGACCGGCCGTGTGAACTTCCGCGTATGCTCGGCGATCGTAGGTTTCCTGGTAGACGACCAAACCTTCGGCGCCCGCCGCGACGAGCGGTTGGTATTCTTCGGTCTCCATTGGCGCAACTTCGATTGAAACCGATGGAACGAACCTGATGAGCGCTCGAACCACTTCCAGAAGATAACCGTTGGAAACGAACTTTGGATGTTCGCCGGCGACAAGCAGGATATTCCGGAATCCTTGTTCGACCAGGTACTTCGCTTCGGTCTCGGCCTGCTCGACAGATAGAGTCACCCGCAAAATTGGATTATCTCTGGAAAACCCGCAGTACTTGCAATTATTAATGCACTCGCTCGACAGGTAGAGCGGCGCAAACAAACGCATCGTCCGCCCGAAGAACCTCCTGGTGACCGATTCCGATTCAGCGACGAGACGCGCCAGCTTCTCGTCATCCATAGGTTCAAGCAAAGAAATGAACTGATTTAACGTCCGATTTCTGGGCCGGTCTGGCAGACTGAATAACCGGGCAAACGTCATTCCGATAATATGTTTTAGCGTCTGATTAAATGTTCACGCCTGGCACATGCAATCGCCGGCGCGAGGTTAACTCTACCCGGCCGTTGACACTTTCATCGTGTAATTTGGGTACCGGGTCTTCAGCTCTGAGAGTGTCTTGGTTGCCTGGGGTTCGTTCCCCGCCTTTTGAAACGCATCGTACGCATGTTCCAGGGCGCGCGGGGTGAAATCCGGATCTTCGTACAAAACCGCGACACTCATATAGGAGCGCGCCGCGTTTTCGTAATTGCCGCGGGCGGATTCGATATCGCCAACTAGCATCCGCGCTTCAGCATTCATTCGGCCTTCCGGCTGGAGGGTCAGTGCTTGCTCTGCGGATTTAGTGGCCCCATCCAGATCCTTTGCCCCAAGTTGAGCGCTGCTTAATACCAGGAACCCTTGTGCGCGTTCTGGAGGTTCAGTCGCCTGTTCCAGGTAATGGGTCGCAGCGGAAATCGCGTCGGGATAGTTCTTCAGCGCGTTAAGCGACTTTGCGGAATTTAGCCAGATACCCTTGTCGATCTTTGCGGGGTCCGCGTCTTTTGTCACCAGCCCAAAGTATTTTGCCGCTTGCGCTGAGTTGTTTGTATTGAAGTACTCGCTTCCGAGCCACCGGCAGACATCGAGTACCATTGATGTGTGCTGCGGATCTTTTTGGATGAACTCGTCGACCTCTTTCGCCGCCTCCTCTTTCTTCTGGAGGTTCTGATAACAAAGAATGAGACGGAGCGTCGTCTTTTCTGCGAATTCGTCCGGGCTTAGCTCGCGCGCATTTAACAATGGTGCGATTGCGTCATTGTATCGCTTGCCTTCGAATGCGGCCCATCCGATCCAGTAATTGGCTTGGGCGGCTCCAGTTGAATTTGGGAATTTCTTAAGCAGGTCGCGAAATGTTGCCGTCATCTGCGGATAATCTCCTTGTTGACCGAGCGTCAAGCCTTTCTGCAGCAGCGCCGTTTCGGATTCCGGCGATCCGGGATAGTTCGAGATGATACGGTTTAAATCGTTGATTGCGGCGGGGAGATTCTTTGCTTCCTGAAACAGCAGGCCTCGCTTCAGGATCGCCTTCGATGTCATCGGGTGCTTCGGGTACTTGTCGATGAGGCCGGTAAACGCGTGAATTGCGGATTGGTTGTCATTCAGTTGAAGAAAGGAGAACCCGGCAGCGTAAAAGCAATCGGCCTTATAGGGATCCGCAAGAGATGAGTTTGCCAGCTCGAGATAGAGTCTTGCTGCCGGTTCGAACCGCTTTTGCTGAAACAGCGCTTGAGCCTTTAACAGTTTCGCCTTGTCGGCTCTCTGGCGGCCGGGCGCGGTCGCGAGGTACGCATCGACCTCCGTGACGAGCGTGGGATCCTTGATCGCATCGAGCGAAACCAGGCGCTGATACCGCGCATCGTACGCTTCCTGCGTATTAGAATAAATGCGGATTAAATCGTTATAGAGAGCGAGGGCCTGCTGTTGTTTTCCGAGTTGCCGGTAGGAATTCGCGACCAGGAGCATAACACTCGGACGCGTTTCGTCGCCGAGTGTATTAGCGCTCTTGGCGTATGAATCGAGCACCTGCGAAAATCGGTCGCCTTCATACTGCAGCTTCATTTCTTCCAGTTCGGCAACCTCCTTCCACTTCCCTTCGGCATTCAACGCGATAGCGGCTTTAAAAAACTGATCAGCCTTATCCTTTTGCTTAAGGTCGGCCGCAAGAATTCCCGCGCGAGTGAGCGCTTCAGCCTTGACCGCAGGCTTGGCTGCATCGTTCCCAAGGTCGGCGAAGAGATCGAGTGCCTGCTGTTTTTGATCGTTCTCGAGCGCAAAATAGGCAAGCGAAAGCCGGGCAGCGTCGCGGTATGGATTTTTGCCGGGCGTTTTTGCCACATCGGCGTACGCGAGGTTGGCGTCCCCTTTTTTTCCGACCAATTCCAGGCACTTCGCCTGGTAGTACCGTGCCGTCAATTTGATCTCCGGCGACTTAGCGTTTTCGTACGCCTTCCCGTAGAGGGGCGCGGCATTCTGAAAGTCTTTCTGATCGAATGCATTGGAGGCCAATCGGAATGCTGCGCTGCCGACAAACTCTCCGGTGCCAACCTCGTCAACGAGCCTTCGATATATGTTAAGAGCGGAGTCTTCCTGCCCAAGAGCCCAGTAGCAGGCTGCCAGCCGAAACATCGCTGAGGGACGACCGGAATCGCCCGGAAATTGCCCGAGGTATTTTTCGTACTCAGGCACCGCAAGATCGTAGAGCTTGCGGATGTAAAGTCCGTCGGCAATTGCGAGTTCAGCTTTCGCCGGGTCAACGTTTTGTCCGTCAGCTCCCTGACTGGGCGCCAGGCGGATTTCATCGTGGTCGCTGTCACCGTTATTTTGTGAGTCCGGCTCCGCGGCGGAACCGGCGGAAGCTCTCGGGTCCTGCGGGCTATCGCCCGGTTGCCGAGGCTGCAGTGTCTGGCCCGCCGGCAGGTTCTGATCCAGGATGGAAGGTTGCCCCGTCTGGTCGTCCGGAATGACAGGTTGTGCGCGCGGTGCCGGCGCATCGGTCTGTGGTGGCCTAGGTGTCACCGGGAGCGCCCGTCGCACCTCCTGCCCGTGAAGGCCCGACGCAAGACAGACACTGCAAGTAACTATTCTCCAAAGGCGAAATCTCATTGGTCGGATTTACCCGTTGCAAACGCAACGTTCCAGATGTCCGCCTGGCGGCAAATATCAAGGACGTCGACGATATGCTTGTAATCGACGGCCTGATCACCGCGGACGATCACTGCCTGGTCTGGGTAAAGTTGCGACAGCTTTTTAAGCAGGTCGAGAAGTTCTTTCGAACTCTTTTGCTGTCGATTGACGATCACCGTCCCGTCGGCCTTGATGTTGATCACGACCTGACCGACGTACGGCTGGGCTTCATTCGCCTTCGTTGCCGTCGGCACGCGGACATCGAGTTCATTCTCACTCAGAGCAAAATTCCACGTAACGATGAAAAACACGAGGATGACCAAAAGAACGTCGACCATCGGCGCGATTAAAAAGCCGAACACTCTCGGTTCTGCGTGTCTACGAAAATTCATTGGTTTTTAAATCAGATCTGATCGCTCTCCAGAATCTGAGACCGCTCCGGGTTGCGGAGCAGGTGCTGAGTGGTAATGAGATGCACAATATGAGACGTCGCAGATTCGAGGTCTGAAATCATGGACGCTACTTTGCCGCGAAAAATTGTATAAAACGCCATCGCGACAATTCCGATGATCAGCCCGGATGCAGTTGTGACGAGGGCTTCCGAGACACCATGCGCGAGCAGCATCGGGCGCGGTTGCGTGGTGTTGGAGGCGAGGACGCCGAAAGAATTGATAATGCCGATCACCGTTCCCAGGAGCCCGAGCATCGGAGATAACGTTGCAATATCGGCCAAGTACACAATTCGATGATTCAGACTGCTCGCAATCCGGGAACCTTCCGTCTCGGCGACCTCCCGAATCGCGAAGGGTGACGCCGCGGGGTTCTTCGTCGCAAAATCCAATGTTCGAGAGGTGATTCGTGCGACCGCTTCCGAATGACGATTGGAAATTGCGATTAATCCAAGGTAGTCGCGCTTCCGGAGAAGGGCTTCAGCCGTCTCCATAAATCGGCGGGTGACGACGGTAGATCGCCGGAGACTAAACAGGCATGCCACAACCAACGAGAGCGTGATGATCGATGTCAGGATCAGCGGCACCATCACCCAGCCGCCGGCTTTCAACAATTGCAGCAACGTCGCCTGGGTTGAACCAGGACTCGGAGTCGCTTCCGCTGCCTGCGCGAGCGGGCCGATGAGGAGAACAAGCCAATTCATTACGATTAGCCTTCTAATTAAATGCACCTGATGGCGAAGTGCAAACTTGTTCCACTCGCGCTGAAGGAAGCGTCGTGCTGACCGGTTCGCGAACACGTATCATCAACTGCCTCCCGGACTTACATCCAAACGCCCGTCCTTGCTGAAACGCTCCTGGAATTCAACTAGTGCTTTTAATAGCCCGCGTT
>CAZMNG010000024.1:0-14415 GCA_964567505.1 uncultured Chthoniobacterales bacterium | reverse complement strand
ACACGACGAGATCTTCTGTCCTGCGCAGAACTCGACCGGTCTCCCTTTCTGGTTCTGCCTCCGAATTTTCGTCCACCCAGCGCCCATCCGTCTGCGCATAGACCGAGGTCGAACTGGTGAATATAAATCGGCCGCAGTTCAAGGTTGCGAGGATGTTCCTGGTGCCTTCGAAAAAGATGGCCTCGTATGCGCTCGCGGTTCCGTGCCTGGAACTGGCGCAGTGGATCACCACATCGAAACTCTCCCGGGCCAGTTGCCGGACGGCATCGATTTCCCGGATATCAAGGCTGCGCACCTGAAAAGGTTCTGCCCTGAGCTGCTTCGCCGTCAATTCCGACCCTGTGATCGCGTGAGTCTGCCACCCGGCCTCCAGGAAATTGCGTGCCAGAGGACGGCCGACGAATCCGCACCCAACGATTAAAACCGACCTCGGCATCGCGCAGTGTACAACGGACTGCAGACCTCGCAAAACGGACTTCTTCCTGAGCCTGCTTCAAAATCTCCGAACGCTTATTTTAGCTGGACATTCCCGCGACGGCAGGCGCATGTTTCGGGCTTCTATGTCGTCCGGAAAAACAGTCGGGCTGGCGGTCGGGGTTTGGCTGATTGTGATCTCGCTGTTGCACGCGACGCTGAACCTGGGCGCATTTGCTCCCGGAAATGTTGGCGCGAACGGCGGCGGGTTTCTCCCGGTCGGCGTCAGCCTCAAGGTTGGTGCG
Source organism: uncultured Chthoniobacterales bacterium (assembly GCA_964567505.1). Taxonomy (GTDB): domain Bacteria; phylum Verrucomicrobiota; class Verrucomicrobiia; order Chthoniobacterales; family JAFAMB01; genus JAFAMB01. The sequence goes on along the minus strand of CAZMNG010000024.1, from coordinate 13,696 downwards.
GCGTAAAGCAGATTTCCGTTTCGCCACGATATTTAAGCGGGAGGCTCCGGTGAATAAACTAACCGAACAATTGCGGGACCGTGTTGATCTCGAGTTGGACCAGATCAGGGAGGCAGCCTTGTCGCTTGCCGACCCTGCGGTGCCCGACAACGAGAAGGAAGAATTTCTTGTGGCCTTGAGAGCGAAGGGCGAGTCCGGCGAGGAACTTGGTTACTTTGCTCGTTCTTTTCTCGATTTGGCGATTCGGCCCAAGCTCAATCTTGGAAATCGAGCATCGGTCGATATTGTCGGCACTGGCGGGGACGGGCTTCAGCTCATCAACGTATCGACCACCTGCATCTTTGTGCTCGCTGCGGCAGGTGTCGTTGTTCTCAAACACGGCAACAAGGCAATCACTTCCAAGGCGGGCGCCGCCGATGTGCTCGAAAGCCTTGGAATTCCAGTCGAGTCGCCTCCGGAACGAACGACCGATTGCATCGGTCAGACCGGCCTCGGTTTTTTCTTCGCGCCGTTGTACCATCCGGCGTTTCGTGTGGTCGCTCCGGTCCGCAGGAAATTGGCCGAACTGGGAATTCCCACAGTTTTCAATCTCCTGGGTCCGCTACTGAATCCTGCGTCGCCGGATTACCAGTTAACCGGAGTCTACGCGCCGTCTATCCTGGCGAAATACGCCGTGGCGCTAAGGGCAGTTGGTCGGACGCGCGCTTGGGTTGTCCATGGCCGGGTCCCTGGAGGATCTGGCATGGACGAAATATCGTTGCTGGATACAACCGAGGTCCACGAAGTGCACTGCGGGTCGTTGAGCCATTTCGTGTTGTCTCCGGGTGAATTCGCGCTCCGAAAGCCATCCCTTGAGGAGTTGCGTGGGGGTGACGCCAGGCAAAACGCGCGTCTGCTCACCGATATCCTAGCAAATCGTGACCGGAGCGCGAAGCGCGATCTGGTCGTCCTGAACTCGGCCGCGGCCCTTGTTATTACGGGTAAAGCCGCCGGAATGGAATCAGGGATCCGCTTGGCAAACGAGCTTCTGGACTCGGGCCTGGCGATGGAGAAATTACGGGCAATTCAGCGCTTTTTTGCCCGGTGAACCTCCTCTGAAGCTTGACGTTGGAGGCGGTTCTTAGCGCGCGATGTTCGCACTACTTCGGCAGATGCTCGATGCAGTATTCCAGGCCGTCCTTGGCGACGCGGAAATCCAGCTCCGGATTATCTTTCTCGGTCCGCTTACAGACGACACACCGGTGTATTGTCTCGTCGGTGCCGGCTTTGCTTTCGAACTTGCGGCGGCGAATCCCTGTTGCGGTTCTGTGGCGGAGCTTCGCGGAAATACCGGGCCCGAAGAAGATAAAGTAATTCAGGAACGACACCAGGAGGGCAGCTTTCGTGCCGAAGGGCCCCATCGCAAATGAGAGAAGCAACGGCGCCAAAGAGAGTAATGCGAGCCACTTAACCTTCACCGGCAGAATGAAAAAAATATAGATCTGTATGTCCGGATACAGCGTGGCAAAGGCGAAAAAAAGCGAAAGGTTGAGCAAGGGAGCAAACAGCCCGCCGCCCCAAAAGAAAAAAGCGGCGATCGTGACCCCGACCATTCCCAGGAAATAGTACAGCGTGACTCTGAAAGCGCCCAAGGCGTGTTCGAGTGCGTCTCCGACCCAAACCATGAACCAGAGATAAATGAACAAAAAGATCGGCTGGAGCGTCGGGCTGATTCCTCCGAAGATGACTTCCGGAACAAAAATGTAGGAAACGAGCCTCCAGATTTCTCCGTGGAGAATCCTTTCTGGAATCATCACCAGCGCCAGAACGTAAGTCGGCTGGAAAAGGTGCAGAACGTAGACAAGGCCGTTCAACACCGCAATTAGTTGCATCAGGCGCGGGATGCCCAAAAATCCGAATCGCGCTTCCAGCCAGGTAATCCAAGACATAGAAAAAGTTAATCCGTTGCAGAACGCGGCCCATCGATTGCATCGATCGCGCTTGTCCGGCAATTGATTCCAGAGACGACCACGCGAATACGCGGAGGCGAACCGCTTACCCTCCGATTTGACTCCGATAGTCGGCGGCTGTTTTCAGCGAAGAGATCTCTGCCGGGTCCGAAAGCTTTAGTTTGAAAAGCCAACCCGCGCCGTACGGGTCGGTATTGACCAATGCCGGGTTGCTTTCAAGCTCAGAGTTGACAGCGAGAACTTCACCGCCGACCGGCGAGTAAATGTCGCTCGCCGCTTTCACGGATTCCACCACGGCGACGGCTTGGTGCGCTTCTAAAACCGCGCCGACTTGGGGCAATTCGACGTAGACAACGTCCGTCAATTCTGCCTGCGCGTGGTCCGTAATTCCAACGGTACCCGTTCCGCTCTCCGGTCGAATCCATTCGTGGGTCTCGGCATATCTTAGATCGTCGGGTACTAGCATTGCCTTTTGTATAGCGGTTTTTTTTCTACAGTCGCGGCAAATCTTTTCCCGCGAATCTCTATTTCAACTTTTTTGCCCGGCACCGAATAATCCACATCGACGTACCCGAGACCGATCCCGATTCCGAGGGTCGGAGAGAGAGCGCCGCTTGTCAGTTCGCCCAGAGCTCTCGCATCCGAAAACACTCCCTGGTGAGCGCGTAACGGCGGAGATTTCGGTTGGGCCTTGATTGCAACCAGCCGCTGTTTAAGTCCGGCGGTCTTTTGCGCAACCAGCGCGCCGCGACCGATGAATTCGAGCTTGGTGAGGTCGACAAAGGAACCCAGACCTGCTTCAAGCGGCGTCCGACCGGGCGAAAGATCCGATCCGTTCAGCGGGTAACACGCCTCGAGGCGCAGCGTGTCTCGCGCTCCAAGGCCACATGGCAGAACGCCTAGCGGAGCGCCAAGTTCCAGCAGTTGAGTCCAGACTGCGGCCGCGTCCGATGCCGGATAGAATAGCTCGAAGCCATCCTCTCCGGTGTACCCCGTTCTCGCGCACAAACTTCTCACGCCAAGGAGGTGAAATTCGCGAATCTGGTTCCGTGCAGGTAAATCCCCAAACTGCCCGAGAAGTTCGACCGATTTGGGTCCCTGTACCGCCAAAGCCGCATGCTCCGGACTCAAATTGGATAGCTCAATGCTGCTTTCCCTGTGCGATTGCATCCAGGCAAAGTCCTCCTCGATCTTGGCTGCGTTTACGACCAGAAAGTAATCGTCCGTTCCGCGGCAGTACACAATAAGATCGTCAATTACCCCGCCGTTCTCGTTCAGTAAGAGGGTATACTGCCCGCCGCCCGGTCCGAGGCGTTCGAGATTATTCGTTAGCAGACTGTTCAGCCATTCCTTGCCCTTGGAACCTGCCACCCGGAGCTCGCCCATGTGCGAAATATCGAATATCCCAACTCGCTCACGGACCGCTCGATGTTCTTCAAGAATACTTGAATACAAGACAGGCATATTCCAACCGCCAAACTCGATCATCCTCGCGCCGAGTTTGAGGTGCTCCCTGAAAAGCGGGGATTGCCGTGGAGCCGGATTCGTTGAGTCACTCACAATCCCGCCACAATATGTAGGAACCACGCGCGGGCAACCGGATGGTTGGAGGTTACGGGTTAGAAGTTCGAGGTTCCGGGTTCGAAGACTTTTGCTCTGAGCTTGCTGCCGACCCATCGTCGCCGAGCCCTGGACTCAGTTCAGGCCGCATCTCTTTTCCGCGTCCTCCGGACGACTTGTAATTCCGGCACGGTTCATCCATCTTCGGCGATGCCGAAGAGCAAGGTTCCCTGGAAGATTGAGAACAATTCTATTCCGTCGTTCGTCGAGCGGCACGTTGGTCCCGACGACGACGAAATTGCGGGAATGCTTTCCGTGATCGGCTACGATTCGCTGGACGCTTTGATCGACGCCGTGGTTCCCGCAAACATCCGGTTTGGTGGCAAGCTGAATTTGCCAGAACCGCTCAGCGAGCTCGAAGCGCTAAGCAGCTTCCGCGCGATCACCAGCAAAAATAAGGTCGCAAGAAGTTACATCGGGCTCGGATATAACGCCTGTGTCACTCCGGCCGTGATACTGCGCAATATCCTCGAGAAACCGGGCTGGTACACTGCCTACACCCCGTATCAGGCTGAGATCGCTCAAGGCCGCCTCGAAGCGCTTTTGAATTTCCAGACGATGGTCACCGATCTCACCGGCCTGGAAATTGCCAACGCATCGCTGCTCGATGAAGCGACCGCCGCCGCGGAGGGCATGGCGATGTGTTTTGCCCTCCGAAAAGAGGCTTCTACTCGCGAGTTCTTCGTATCAGAGACCTGTCACCCGCAGTCGATCGCGGTCATCAAGACCAGGGCCAGACCGCTCGGGATCAGGGTGATCATCGGGGATCACCGGACCTGGGATTTTTCGACGCCTCTGTTCGGAGCGCTGCTGCAGTATCCGGCCACCGATGGACCGATCTACAACTACAGAGCATTCATCGAACGGCTTCATGAAACCCACGCGCTCGCTGTTGTCGCTGCCGACCTGTTGAGTCTCACGCTCCTGGTTCCGCCGGGTGAATTCGGAGCCGATATTTGCGTCGGCTCTACACAGCGATTCGGCATCCCGCTCGGGTACGGCGGACCGCATGCGGCCTATTTCTCGACGCGAGACCAATTCAAGCGGCTGATGCCCGGGCGTCTTGTGGGGGTTTCCAAGGATCCTGCCGGTCGGCCGGGATATCGGCTCTCATTGCAGACGCGCGAGCAACATATCAGACGCGACAAAGCGACCAGTAACATCTGTACGGCGCAAGTGCTTCTCGCTGTGATGGCTGCGACCTACGCAGTTTATCATGGCCCGGAAGGTCTCAAACAAATTGCGGAGCGAATCCGCCAGCAGACCGGGCGTCTTGCGGTTGGACTTGAGCGCCTGGGCTTCGAGCTCGACAGCAGCCCGCGGTTCGACACGATGCGCGTCAAGCCGGGTCCGCGTCGGAACGCCATCTTGGCAAAGGCGACGGCAGCATTGGTCAATTTCCGTCTGTACGAAGACGACTCGATCGGGATCAGCCTCGATGAAACCGTTTCAGAGGCGGACCTTCACGCTTTGCTGAACCTGTTTGCCGAAGCTGGCACGGCTTTACGACTTCCACATTCAGACGGCGCCACCTTGCCCGAAGCATTGGCTCGCACGACTCCGTATCTCACTCATCCTGTGTTCAACCGGTATCACACTGAAACCGAGCTGATGCGTTATCTGCACAGGCTCGAAGCGAGGGATTTGTCGCTCACGACATCGATGATTCCGCTCGGGTCGTGCACGATGAAATTGAATGCAGCCGTCGAGATGCTTCCGTTGAGCTGGCCGGAACTCGGGCATATTCATCCGTTTGTTCCTCCAGCGCAGGCTGCCGGCTATCGGCAGCTCGTGGATGAGCTTGAGCGTTCGTTTGCCGAAATTACCGGCTTTGACGCTGTCAGTGTACAGCCAAATGCAGGTTCGCAGGGCGAATTCGCCGGTCTCCTGGCGATTCGACAATACCACCTCGAGAAAGGTGAAACCGGTCGTAACGTGTGCCTGATCCCAACCTCCGCACACGGAACAAATCCGGCCTCGGCGGCGATGGCCGGGTTCCAGGTCGTTCCGGTTCATTGTGATCCGCTGGGAAACATCGATATCGCGGACTTGACGAAGCGCGCGGAACTGCACGCCCGGCGACTTGGCGCGTTGATGGTGACTTACCCGTCGACGCACGGTGTTTTCGAAGAGGGCATCAAGGAGATTTGCGAGATCGTGCATCAGCACGGCGGCCAGGTCTACATGGATGGCGCTAACATGAATGCGCTTGTCGGGCTCTGTCGTCCGGCTGATCTCGGAGCGGATGTCTGCCATTTGAACTTGCACAAGACCTTTTGCATCCCGCACGGAGGAGGTGGCCCTGGCGTGGGACCGATTGGTGTAAAGGCGCATCTCGCGCCCTTTTTGCCGGGCGATCCGTTGCCGGGGTGCACTGAGGAATCGGGTGTCGGTCCGGTTGCCGCGGCTCCCTACGGTAGCGCGAGTATTTTAGGGATTCCCTGGACGTACATTCGCTTGATGGGCCCGGAGGGACTGACCCACGCGACAAAAGCCGCGATCGTAAACGCGAACTACGTTGCCAGCCGGCTGGCGTCGTTCTTCCCAATTTTGTACAAAGGGAATACCGGGCTGGTCGCGCACGAGTGCATTGTCGATCTTCGTCAGTTCAAGAAAACAACCGGAGTTGAAGTCGAAGATGTGGCCAAGCGTCTGATGGACTATGGTTTTCACGCTCCGACCATGTCCTGGCCGGTCCCGGGGACAATGATGATTGAACCGACCGAGAGCGAATCGAAGGCGGAACTGGATCGGTTCTGCGACGCGATGGTATCAATCTATGGCGAAATACGGGCCATTGAAACTGGAGAAGCGGATCGGGAGGACAACGTTCTGAAGCGAGCCCCGCACACTGCGCAGGACCTTCTCGCGGAGAATTGGGATCGAAGTTATTCGCGCGAGTCTGCTGCGTATCCTGCCCCCTGGACGCGTGAGCACAAATATTGGCCTGTTGTGGGAAGGATCGATAACGTTTACGGTGACAGGAACCTGTTTTGCAGCTGTGTCCCGGTCGAACAAGAAGAGCTCGAAAATTGATCCGGCCAGCTTCCCGCATCGATTTGGACGCTTGCTGCTAAGATGAAGATCCTCGATCGCTATCTGGTTGGTCAAATTCTGGGGACTGTCATTTGGGCGGTAAGCCTGCTCACGATGATTCTCGTGCTTGGGAACGTGTTGCGCGATTTGCTTGGCCTGCTCCTCAGCCACCAGGTGCCGGTCAGCTACATCGTCACCTTCATCGGCTACCTCCTGCCATTCTCGCTGACCTATTCGATTCCGTGGGGTGTTCTGGTCGCTGTGCTTCTTGTGTTTGGCCGGCTCTCGTCCGATAACGAGCTCGTCGCCCTCCGTGCAAACGGCATCGGAATGCCAAGAGTTTGTTATCCCGTCTTTGGCCTGGCAATCGTGTTTCTCGGGATCTGCCTCTGGATCAATCTCTACGCTGCGCCGATCGCAGAGGTCAGGCTCCGCTCAGCCGCGTTCGATCTCGCGTCAAACGATCCGCTCGCCCTGTTTGGAAGCGACGAAGTCATCGATCAGTTTCCAAATCGTAAGATCTACGTCGGAAAGAAGGAGGGTTCAACGCTGCTCAATCTCTATATCTTTGAAACGAATCCGCAGAATTTGCCAATGCGCGTGATCTACGCTCGGCGAGGGACACTCGAAGTCGACAAGAAGAACGAACAGATATTGTTGCATGTGTTCGATGCCCGTTACGAAGAGCGAGACAAGAGCGCGCCGGACGACCTCAAAAAAATGCGGCACGGAATCACTATGCGCGAGGGCGTCTTCCCGATGTCCCTCGAAGATTTGCTTCGGAAGGCGCAAAACGGCCAGCGCCCAAACGAACTGACCCTAGACGAGTTGCATGAAGCGATTCAACAGACCACAGACAAAGGGGACGACGCGGCTTTTAAGACTGAAGTCAGCAAACGATTCTCTAACGCGATGGCGGTGTTTACCTTCGTTCTCGTCGGCATTCCGCTCGCGATTACTGCCCAGCGACGGGAGACATCGGTCGGCATTGCGCTAAGCCTCATAGTCGCATTTTCTTACTTCATCACGATTGTGCTGACCGATAACGTGAGGCACAAACCGGACCTGCACCCGGAGTATCTGATCTGGCTCCCGAATATCGTCTACCTGACCCTTGGTGCGATATTGTATACTCGCCTTGCCCGCCGGTAGCTGTTGACAGATTGAGTATCGATTGGTGCGAGTTCACGGACCGGGTACGTTGCCACTGGACGCGAGACGCTAGAAGGCTTATTCTGAACGAGTTTTGCATGAGCTTTGAACGTACGGAGTGCATTCTCCATAAGATTTCACCAAGAAGTTTTCCGGCCCTCAAAATGCGGCCACATGGATCTCCTGTTGTGACAGAGCGCGCCAAAAAGCAGCCGGATGTCCTGTTCAAGGAAGCTCTCAATTACCTCCGCGAAGGTGGATTCAGGCTCACAAAGCCGCGGGAAGTGATTGTCCGCGCCGCCGTGTCGTTCACTGAGCCGTTCCATGCTGAGGGTCTGCTTGCGAAAGCGCGCCAGATCGATCGTTTGATTTCCCTCGCTACGGTCTACCGAACGCTGCCGATGCTTCTCGACAGTCACTTGATCCGTGAGGTCGAGCTAAACCGGGAACACCGGTATTATGAGGTGAACCGGGAACAGTCGCCGTCCGCTTTTCATATTATATGTGCCGATTGCGGACAGGTCATCCAGGTCCAGGACGAGTGTATTATGCTGCGTGAGCGGTTCCTGGCGAACAGCATGGGGTTCAAACCACTCAAACTCAATGTACGCGTCGCAGCAACTTGCCTCGATCTCCACGAAAAAGGCACCTGTGAACGTCGCGATAAGGCGAATATCGCAAACGGCCCGGTGTCATCCTGAGCTCCCGGGGTGCCTCCGGAAAATCAACAATCCGGCGCCGTGTCGAATCGCTGATAGTAGATCTCTCCCAAGCGTTTTCCGCTTGCGAGAGATTCAGGTTAGTTCCTCCGCATTTTGCTCAGCAAACGCAGGATCTCGATATAGAGCCACACAAGCGTTACGATTAACCCGAATGCAGCATACCATTCCATCCATTTCGGGGCGCCGCTTTCGACTCCTCGTTCGATAAAATCGAAGTCCAGGACAAGGTTCAGGGCCGCAATCCCGACAACCACCAGACTGAACGCGATTCCAAGCGGGCCGCCGTCCTGAATCATCGGGATCGATGTGTGGAAAAACAGCTGGAGCGCCATGTCGACCAAATAAATGACAAGGATCCCGAATGTCGCTCCGACAATCACGGATTTAAATGTCTGCGAAGGCCGGATTATCCGGGACTGATATGCCGCCAGGAGAGCGAACATTACACCAAATGTCAGGAGAATTGCCTGCAGCACAAGCCCGGGGAATTTTATTTCCATTACCAGCGAGAGACCGCCGATGAATAAACCTTCCAGGACCGCGTAAATTGGTGCCGTGAATGGAGCCCAATTTTTTTTGAACGTCGTCGCGATTGCGACCACAAACCCGCCGAAGACGCCTGTCATCATAAGCGGGTAAATCGCGGACGGGTGCGATTCCGCGAATACCCACGCCCAAGCCGAAGTTCCCGCCACGATCAAGAGAAGCAGAGCGGACCGGTTGACTACACCGGTCAGCGTCATCGGTTGCGAGTAACCGCGGCGCGCGACGTCATCAAAGGTTGAATCTGGTAAAACTGGGTTGCCTGATTTCATAGGAATGAATGCCGGGGACTATCGCCTCGTGCTATTCAAGGCGCAAATTACAAGTGTGTAATGGCCGGATAAAAAGCCTTCTTAAGCAGGCGCGCTGCGTCTGCTTAAGCACCTGCTTGCCGGTCAACTCAGGACTTCCTGCGGGATGTCAATCGGCTTTTCTTTCTTGCTCAACGCCCTGCGAAGCTTTGCAAGAGCAATATTTTGCAACTGACGAATTCGTTCCCGCGTGACACCAAACTTCTTGCCGACCTCTTCGAGCGTCTTCGGCTTCCCGCCATCCAGCCCAAAGCGCTGGAAAATGATCTTCCGTTCGCGATCATCCAGGACCTCGAGCAGTTCACTCACTTCGTCCCGAAGGTTCTTGTCGCGCAGCAGCTCGAACGGGGTCTGGGCATCTTCATCCCCGACGATTTCGCCGAACTCCGTCGAATCATCGTCGCTGATGGGCGCGTCAAGCGACGCCGGCCGGATCGATACCGTTTTCAACTGGGACACTTTGCCGCTCGAGATACCGATCTCTTCAGCAAGTTCTTCATCTGTCGGTTCGCGGCCCAGTTCCTCACTCATTTGGAGCGAGACCCTGCGCATCTTCGAAATCTTATCGACCAGATGAACCGGAAGTCGGATCGTCTTGCTCTGGTTCGCCAACGCACGTTTGATCGACTGCTTTATCCACCAGGCGGCGTATGTACTGAGTTTACCCCCTTTTGCCGGATCGAACCGTTCAACGGCTTTCATCAACCCAATGTTTCCTTCGGAGATCAGATCAAGAAGCGGAAGCCCCAAATTTGCGTAATCGTGAGCGATCTTCACGACCAGACGCAAATTGGCCTTGATCATCAATGCGCGCGCCTCCCTGTCACCCTTCTTAATACGCGCGGCAAGCTCGATCTCCTCTTGGGGAGTCAGCAGCGGGATCTGCCCAATCTCCCGAAGATAAATTTTAATGCCCGTATCGGAATCTTCACCAGCCATAAACTTTTAACTCGTGTTAACTTTTAATCAGCCAACCTGTCCTCTAACCCTGCCAGCGCAGAGCGATTAGGAAACAAAAAGTTAACCTTCTTAACAAACCTGAACTTCGACAGCTTATTTCAATCAAATGTTCAATGGTTTTATCGGGATCCCAACTTTTTACCCACTCACATGCCCCCCTCGTAAGGCCGTTTCGGTTGCTCGATTCTGGCAACGTTCGATCGTAATCTCCCACGCGGTCTTACTCCGTTGGCCCAACCACCCTCAGTCTTCACCTCACAATTCGCCGCAATGCTCGCCTGCGGACTCGGAGGGCTGTGATTTAAGCGCGAGTATACCGATTTGTCAAGTCCGGAATGGTCGGGTACCAACTAAGGATTCAATGCTTGACCAAACTAATCGGGCGTGTCGGGTTTTTTACCCGAAATTCGAGAATTTCGCAGCGCTCGGAGCAGTGCGAAATGCCCAGTAATTTGCGATTTGCACGACCGGGATGCGCTCTCCGCGTCGCTCATCTACTCGCATTCTTCAACTTCCAAATGCGTTCCCGATGAAAACGCCCGCAAATGATGCCGCGGCGACAAAGTAGATAATCGCCAGGACAGCGAAAAATCCTTCCAGGAAATCCTCAACCTTCTGGGAAGCCAGCACCGTTCGGAAAGAGCCGAACAGGTTGCTTTCGGCTCTGGCGTCCCTCCCAATCGATCGTGTCGACGAGGAAACCGCCGCACTGCCGATCCTCTCTTCGCTCATCTTCTCACGAACGCCTCTCGAATGGATTTCTGTTGCACAGTCGTCAGTTGGATTCGATTTGCGTTTGCGGAATTGCATTGAATGATCGCCCTCTTTCGTCGCAGCGTACCGTTGCACGAGACGACGCGCTATTACCCGAGCGGGTTAGATTTTGGCATGATCGGCCCGGGGGGACCCGTTCACGGCCACGGTGCCTTATTTTCCGCCGTTCCGATGAGAGGTATCTCCACCGCCGAAGATTGCCGTCAACAAAGGACTGAGGATCGCGACGCCAAACTCTATCAAAAGTAACGCTTTAATCCCAACCGTCGGATTGTGACTTAAAAACGCTGCCAGAATAGCGCCCGCAGCCGGAAACACCACGACCAGCCAAACAAAATTCAGCAGCCGCATTAACTTATCGTGCGCCATAAATAACCGGAGTTCGTTTCGATCCCGGGCGGTTACTGGTTAAACACCACAAATGCCAAATCGTTGCGCTACTGCGAAAACAACCAACTGAAAAGAAGCACACTCCCAGATCCAAGGACCGACCACACCATGATTGCCACCTGCATCGCAACACGAAACGTCTGATTTGCGCGCTGGGTCTCCAACGATACTTTCGGAGTCGATCCTTAAAGGGTAAAGGAAAACACCTTCGCGTCACCATGGCTCGTCCTGACGGTGTGCAGTTCGACAGAACCTGGGACGAGGGAGATCGCGTCAGGCTGTAGCATCAATGCCTTCACGGCGCTACCTGCAACCCTCCAGCGCGGGCCAGCTTTCGCTGATTTACATCGAAGGAGAGAAAATATTTTGCCTTCAGTTCCAATGCCGCAGCGACATGCAATACATCGAAAGCTCGGTGACCTTCCCGTGATGTATGAGCCGCCGAAAGACGCCGAGCCTCCGCGATTACCGAAGCTAGATTACAGGTCGTTAAAATCAGCCTGCCGAGGTCGATATCGGCTTCGAAGTCCGCAAGAAACGTTTGAACACTCGCACGCGAAAAGAGCTTGCGAAACGTCGCCAGGCGGAGCGCATTCTCAAGCTCGTATTGGTTCAGGATCGAGATATGAATTGCCTCGCCGATTCGCTTCAGCTCGGAGATGGCGTCACCAGAGTGAGCGTCGTTAGCGTAAACGGAAAATAGAAAGCTTGTGTCGCAGCAAACCGCCATCACCAATTCCCCTTGTTCTCATCAAGCAATCGCTGCGACTCTTCTGCCCTTAGCGAGCGCGCCCCTCGCCGGTTGCGCCGAATCGCCCCGCTTTGTTCCCAATCGACCGCCTCAATCGATCGCCGCAACTCTGGGACCAACCGGGCGATGACAATCCCGCGCCTGCTGATCGCAACCTCCTCACCGGCCTCGATCCATTTCAGCACGGCCGAGTATCGATTGCGTAGATCTCGAACCGTTGCTTTTTTCATGTGCTACAAATATGTAGCCAAATTTGGGCATTCGCAAGGCCTTTCCGGCCGAGTCCGCTGCGGGGCTGCAGGTCGCTCAGTTCGACCGATGCGCCGCGACTCGGTATACCCTGGGCGATTCGGTATTGACCTCAATGGCGGTAAGTTAAGGAGGATTTGGGACGATCTCCTGGTCAGGATTGCATCATCCAATCTCGAACTCGAACTCGAACTCCTAATGAACAACGGTGGTAGCTCCCGGACGTGGGACTAGTTGCATTCGTCCTCGAGACTTATCGTGATCGTAATCGTAATCGTGCTCGTACTCGATTGGCGGGCGTGTTGTCGCTCGGTGGATTCACCGCGGAATTCGGTCACCGATCGAGTACGAGCACGAGCACGATTTGTGGGTTCAGGCCCAGGATAAATTTGGAACCGCAGGGCCAGGTCGCGGCGGAACGCGGTGTCGGAGTATCGGAGTGAAGCCATCTTGCAGTAATTGAGGACCCAATCCTGGAGCTCCGGACCCCTTCAATTCATTGCGCGAGCTCAAAAATGCGGTTTGCTAATGCAGGCTACTGCCCTGCTTCAATCAAGTCGAACGCAATCGGCGATCTCTGCGATGGAGAAACTGACCGCACCGATGCCGAGCACGGCATTTTTGCGCGTGGCGCTATGGAACAGGTCCGCGTCGGCAAGTTCGAGTCGACCTCGAAGCTGAATGCCGCTCGTGAGCACTTCCTCACAAATAGAGCCTACGGGTAATCCAAGTTCCATCCCCAGGCGGTTCAACACCGCGCGCTGTTGCTCCCGCCATAGAGCCAGACCGTCACCGGTCTTGCCGGCAAATCCGAAGCTCAGTTGCCGGGACGATGCATTTGACTCTTGGGAATCCATCTCTTTACGTTTGGTTGCGATCTCAGCAGGAAGATGTCACTGAGGTGACGACTGGACAAAAAAAACATTCCTTGCAAATGTAATCACAATAAAACAACGTTATGTTTTGTTATGCCTTCCAAGGTCTATTCTGGTGCAGTCGTCGGTGTCGAAGCGTTTGAGGTGGAGATTGAAGTCCATGCCGGGTGGGGGAATGCCGACAAAATCGCGGTCGTCGGGTTGCCCGACGCCGCAGTCAGAGAAAGCAAAGACCGCGTCACATCCGCGATCTGCAATAGCGCATTGCGCTGGCCGAGCGGGAAGCGTATCACGATCAACCTGGCGCCGGCAGATGTCCGAAAGGAGGGGCCAAGCTTCGATTTGCCGATCGCTCTCGGGATGC
>CAZMNG010000023.1:0-14686 GCA_964567505.1 uncultured Chthoniobacterales bacterium | reverse complement strand
GGTTGGTGATGGAAATGACAGTCACGCGGAATGTGACGTTGACCGTTCTGCACCAACTGGAACGGTTCGGTCTGGTCTCCCAAAAAAAAGAACGGGCGATCGCTGCACGATGGACGCAGCGGATGCAGCTGAAGGGCCACATTGAGGAACCGGCTAACATCCTGTCGGGCGGCAACCAGCAAAAGGTCGTCCTGGCCAAATGGCTTGCCACGCTGCCAAAGCTCCTTATCGTCGACGAACCTACCCGGGGCGTCGACGTAGGTGCCAAGTCGGAAGTCCACCGGACCTTGAGCCGGTTAGCAAAAGAGGGGATGGCGATCATCATGATTTCCAGCGAATTGCCGGAAGTTATTGGGATGGCCGACCGCATTCTGGTGATGCACGAAGGTAAGCTCACCGCCGAGTTGGCCCGTTCAGAGGCCACGGAAGAGGCAATCATGTTCGCGGCGACCGGCCAAACGGGGTCGGTTCGTGACAAAAAAGCAAAAGCTACTCCCAACGGACGATCATGAAGGAACTAAAAAGTAGCGCCGGTGGGCACGGGTGGATGAACGCGTTCCTGCGCAGTCGCGAGGGCAGTCTGGTCCTCCTGATTGCGGTGTTGACCGTGCTGACCACCGCGCTTAATCCGCGCTTCGTAAGCCCGCAGAGCCTGAAAGACCTGATGTTAAATGTCTCGATCATCGCTCTGCTCGTGCTGGGGCAGACGGTTATCATCCTGATGCGCCAAATTGATCTCTCCATCAGTTCAATTGTCGGCATCACCGCCTTTCTATCGGGAACACTGTTCATCAACTACCCCGGGATCCCCAGCGTGGTCGTGGTGTTGATCGCGGTTCTGGCCGGTCTTGTTCTCGGGGGAGTGAATGCGGCTTTAATCGCCTGGGGAAGGATTCCAGCTTTAATTACTACTTTGGGTACGCTGTACATTTTTCGGGGCGCCAACTACGCCTGGGTGCACGGCCGGCAGGTGAATGCGGTGAACGTTCCTGGTTCCTTTCTGGCCATTGGTACCTCGACCTTTGCAGGTATTCCGATCCTGACCTGGATTGTCCTGATCCTGTTAGTCCTTTTCTCGATCGGCTTACGCCAATACCGCGTCGGACGAGAATTCTATGCGATAGGGAGCAACCCGACTGCGGCGGTTCTTGCGGGCATCAATGTCAGTCGCCGGCTTGCCACCGGGTTTATCATTTCCGGCGCCATCGCCGGGTTGGCGGGAGCACTCTGGCTGGCACGTTTTGGGACCGTAGACGCGACTGCAGCCGAAGGGATTGAACTGACGGTGATTACGTCGACCGTGGTGGGAGGCGTTGCCATCACGGGCGGGGTGGGCACAGTCGTCGGAGCAGTTCTGGGAGCGCTGTTGTTAAGCGTGTTTAGCAGTACCCTGGTTTTTCTGCGGGTCCCTTCCTTCTGGCAGCAATCTTTCCAGGGCGCGATGCTTCTCTTGGCTATCGCAGCGGACGCCTACCTTGCGTACCGCCATGCGCTGCGCTCGCGCGTTAAATGGAGTCACGTATGAGTCAAAACCAGCCGAGCACACGACGACTTGCCCGCCGAGTCAGTTGGGAGACTATTCTCGCTCTGCTTCTGTTGATCGCTGTAGTAGGCGGAACGCTTCTGAACAAGGATTTCCTGACCATTGACAATTGGTCCGACCTGCTAGCTAACTTTGTGGAGATTGCGCTGATGGCGCTGCCGTTAAGCCTGATCGTGATTACTAACGATATCGATCTTTCGGTTGCGTCGATGCTGGGCCTTTCAAGCTCCCTGCTTGGTTTGCTTTGGGAGTACAAGCTCGCCATGCCGCTGGCGATCGTGATTTGCCTGGTAGTAGGCGCCCTGTGCGGGGCGCTCAACGGCTTTATGATCGTGCGGTTCCGCCTCCCCTCCTTGGCTGTGACCATCGGGACGCTCGCGCTCTTCCGCGGGTTTGCGTATATCATCCTGGGAGATAAGGCTGTCGCCGACTTTCCCCCTGAGTACACCGGGTTTGGAATCGGGGTTATTCCCTACACATTTATTCCGATGCCGTTCGTGCTGTTCATTGTCTTGGCACTGATTTTCTGGGTGGTGCTTCATCACACCACTATCGGCCGGAGCCTTTACGCGGTCGGGGGCAACCAAACGGCGGCGCGTTTCTCCGGGGTAAACATCAGCCGGTTGAAGATGCTGCTGTTTATTCTTTCAGGCGTAATCAGCGCACTGGCGGGAATCGTTTTCACCTTTCGGTTTTCCAGTTCCCGAGCCGATAACGGGACGGGGTTTGAGTTGAGCGCCATCGCGGCCGTGTTTTTGGGCGGCGTCACGGTTCAAGGCGGCAAGGGTACGGTGACGGGCGTTGTACTCGCCCTTCTGTTGATTGGTGTCATTAACAATGTGTTAACTCTGGCCGATGTGGCGAGCGAAATCTTGAGAATCGTGACCGGGTCGCTGCTGATCATCAGCATCCTTCTGCCTAACCTGATCGCTTCGACCCGCGAAAGGTTGCGGCTGATACAGCGCCAAAGAGAGATTGCAAAGCTCGGCACCGCATCGGTGGCCAAATGATCTTCCTATCTAGTTCTAAAACCTAAGCACCCCCACGAACCACCCTATGATTAACAACTCCTTAACCAGAACCATCGCTGTAGTTTGCTCCGTAACATTCCTTGGAATAGTTGCGGACGGCCAGGACAAGCCAATTAAGAAGGACCTGAAAATTACCTCCATTCCCAAGAACATTAACAACCCTTATATGGTGATTCAGGAGGGGGGCGTTATGGACGCCTGCAAGGAGATGGATATCGAAGGCAAAGTAGAGGGTCCTTCCGAAACCGGTGCCTCCGCTCAGGTCCCATACATCAACACAGCCATCACTCAGCGCCGGAACGCGATCCTCATTGACGCGAACGACCCCAACGCCCTGGTGCCATACCTGAAAAAGGCGATGGGCCAAAAGATCACAGTGGTGGCATTGGATTCCGATACGGCCCCGGAAGGTCGTACGATTTTCATTGACCAAGCCTCGGCCGAAGGCATCGGCCAAAGTCTTGTTCAAACGTTGGCCAAAGAGATTGGGAACAGCGGCGACTTTGCCATCCTGTCGGCAACGCCTAATGCCACGAACCAGAATACGTGGATCAAGTTCATGCAGGAGGAGCTAAAAAAGCCGGAGTACAAGGACATGAAATTGGTCAAGATCGCTTACGGCAATGACGAGGACCAGAAGTCCTTTACTGAAACTCAAGGTTTGCTCCAGGCGTACCCTGACCTCAAAGGCATCATCAGCCCGACGAGTGTCGGGATTGCGGCGGCCGCGCGCTACATTTCTAGCAGCCCCTACAAAGGCAAGGTTGCTCTTACCGGTTTAGGAACACCGAACCAACTCCGCCAGTTTGTTAAGGACGGCACAATCAAGGAGTTTGAACTGTGGAGCCCCGCTGACGTCGGTTATCTGGCCGCTTATGCCGCTGCGCAGCTTGCCTCGGGTAACATCCAGGGCAAGGAGGGTGAAACGTTCGCGGCCGGTAAACTGGGGACTCGCACAGTGGGCAAAGACGGGGTGGTGCTGTTGGGGCCGCCCACGGTGTTTAACGCCGACAACATCGACAAGTTTAACTTTTAGAAAATGACGCACCTAGCCGACGCCGCTCCGGGGGGCCTGCTGCGGCGTCGACCCATCGTGGTAAGAAGTTCATGATCCGCAAATTCTTTGTCATGCAGTTGAATCGCGGTTCCCAAGAGGATGTTCCACCTGGATTGACAAACGGTTCGATATGAAAACCTTCTCTCTTCTTCACCCACGCGATCAGATCGTCGCGATCATGGAGCGCATCTACGGTCATGAAATGACCACCACCTCCGGCGGCAACATCTCTGTCCGGGACGAAAATGGTGACGTGTGGATCACGCCCGCGAGGGTGGATAAGGGGAGTTTGCGCCGTCAGGACATCGTGCGGATCCGGCCCAATGGGGAACAAGAAGGCCTGCATCCGCCTTCGTCGGAGAGTCCGTTTCACCTGAGCGTCTACGAGGTACGACCGGACCTCCACGCCGTCATCCACGCGCACCCGGGCGCCCTGGTGAGCTTCAGCATTTGCGGGCAGGTGCCGGACACGCATCTTTTCCCAGAGGCCTGGCACGTCTGCGGAACCGTGGCTTTCGCGCCGTACGCGCTTCCCGGGAGCATGAAACTCGGGGCACGCATCGCCGACCAATGTGGTTCAAAAGCGCGACCGAATTGTGTCGTGCTTGAAAACCATGGCGTGGTGGTTGGCGGCGCCACGCTCGCCAAAGCTTTCGAACGCTTCGAAACTCTTGAGTTTACGGCTCAGATTATCCTTAACGCACGGTTGCTCGGGCCGGTGAATTACCTTAGCGCCGCTCAGATTGAACTGTCGAAAAAGCCTCGTACTCTCTCGTCGGAGGGGTCGCCCCAAACGCCCTCCAGCCGCGAAAAAGAGCTTCGGAAAGAAATCTGCGACTTTATTCATCGCGCCTACGAGCACCGGCTCGTGACGAGCACCTGGGGCAGTTTCTCGGCAAGAGTGGATGAAGAGAGTTTTGTCGTCACGTCTTCACACGTGGATCGCCGCGCGATGGGACTAGAAGATTTGGTTCTCGTCCGCGCTGGCAGGCACACACAGGATCATAAGCCGAGCCGGGCTGCGGGACTGCACTGGGCGATTTACCGTGCCCATCCCGAAATTCAGGCGATTGTCAACGCATTGCCCCTAAACGGTACCGCGTTCTGCGTCAGCGACTCTGCCCTCGACACCCGCACGATCCCAGAAAGCTACCTTTTTTTAAAAGATGTGGGAAAGATCCGCTTCGAGCATCAGTTCGGCGACGGCAAAGAAGTGGCGGCGGTTGTGGGACCGAAAAATCCAGTAGCGCTTCTTGAAAACAACGGCGTGCTGGTGGCCGGTCGCACGGTACTGGACGCCTTCGACCGCTTGGAAGTGCTTGAAGCCACAGCCGCCGCGATCATTCGCAGTCGGGCACTGGGGTCGATCAGCGCCATGGGTCCGGAGGTCATTCAGGAACTTTTGGAGGCATTTCCCGGCCTTTGATCATGGACCCAAAATACTACATCGCTTGCGACCTCGGCGCAGAGAGCGGCCGGGTGATGCTCGGCCATCTCGAAGACAACCGGTTGACTCTGGAGGAAATGCATCGATTTCCCAGTGCCGCGGTGCGCGTGCTGGGTTCCTTGCGGTGGGACGTGTTGCGCATTTTTGAGGAGCTCAAGACCGGCCTGCGGAACGTCGCGGCAAGACGCATGCCGGTCGCGAGCCTGAGCGTGGACTCCTGGGGCGTGGATTACGTGCTTATTAACGGCGTGCACCCGATGCTCTCTCCGCCGTTTCATTACCGCGATGCGCGCACCGAAAGCACGTACGATCGGGTGCGCAAGCATGCCGGCTCTGAACTGATTTTTGCGGAAACAGGCATTCAGTTCATGCCCATCAACACGATCTACCATTTAGCCTCCGACGTGGAAAGAAGCCGCGCGCTGTTGGAGGTGGCAGACTGCTTTCTGACCATCGGCGACTATTTTAACTACCTCTTTTCCGGGGTGCCCCGGGTGGATGAAAGTAACGCCAGCACCACGCAACTTTACAACCCGCGCACGCGCTCCTGGTCACAGGTACTGATCGAGCGTTGCGGTTTCCCACCAAAAATCTTTCCGCAACTGGTCTCTCCAGGGACGGTGCTGGGGCCGTTGCTACAGGAGGTTGCAGTTGAGACCGGCCTGCATGAAGTGCAAGTGGTGGCCACTTGTTCGCACGACACCGGCGCGGCTGTAGCCGCGGTGCCGGCGCAAGAGAGGGACGATTGGGCCTATCTTTCCTCAGGGACATGGTCGCTGCTTGGCCTGGAGCTGCCCCAGCCCCTCATCAGCGAAAAAGTCCGCGAACACAACTTCACGAACGAGGCCGGGTACGGCGGTACGACTCGTTTCTTAAAAAACATCGTCGGACTTTGGATTCTGCAGGAGTCGCGGCGTGAGTGGGCCCGGCAAGGACGGGAACTCGGCTATGCCACTCTAACGCGGGAGGCCGAGAACGCGGAGCCGTTCCGATCCCTGATCGATCCGCGGTCGGCGCGGTTCTTGAAGCCGGGCGACATGCCGCAAAAGATCGTTGCCTTTTGTTCGGAGACAGGCCAGCCGGCACCTGAAACACCGGGGCAGTTTGTGCGCAGCATCTTCGAGAGCCTCGCGCTGCTTTACCGCGTCACTTTAGAAGAATTGCAGCAACTGAGCGGACGGACGATCCGCCGGCTGCACATCGTGGGCGGAGGCAGTCAGAGCGCGCTCTTGGACCAGTTCGCCGCCAGTGCAACCGGGCGTCAGGTCGTCGCGGGTCCCGCGGAGGCAACCGCGGTCGGCAACGTGCTCCTCCAAGCCATAGCACTCGGTCATCTTGGGTCGCTGGCTGCTCTGCGCCAGGTCGTGCGCGATTCTTTTACCCTGCAAACCTTCGAGCCAATTGCGCCCGAGGCTTGGGGGCCCGCCTACGAACGCTTCATAGAACTGTAACCTCGCGATTATGGACTACCAGAAATACCGATACGTAAACTATCTATGGGACGACGCGGTCGCCTCCAAGCTTGATCCGGTTGGGCGGCTCATCTACCGCTCCAATCTATTGGGCTCTGACCAACGCATCACTAACACCGGCGGCGGAAATACCTCCGCAAAAATCGTCGAACAGGATCCTTTGACGGGCGAGAAAGTCGAGGTGCTCTGGGTAAAAGGCTCTGGTGGGGACCTGCGGACGAGCAAGCGGGAAAATTTCTCATCGCTCTATCAGACCAAGCTGATCGAGATGCAAAAGCTTTACGCGCAGGAGCCGGAGAAAGGGCCCAAAACGCCGGCCGAAGACAAGATGGTCGGCATGTACACTCACGCGACTTTCAACCTTAACCCGCGGCCCTCTTCCATCGATACGCCGTTGCATGCGTTCATTCCGTTTCGACACGTGGACCACATGCACCCCAATGCGGCTATCTCGGTCGCCGCGGCGAAACACTCGGAGAAGCTGACCAAAGAGATCTACGGTGAAGAAGTGATCTGGACGCCCTGGTTGCGACCGGGTTTCGAGCTGGGCTTGGCACTGCAGCGCCTCGTGGTGGAGCATCCGCAGGCCAAAGGCGCAATCTTAGGCCAGCACGGCCTGATCAACTGGGCCAACGACGACAAGGAATGCTACAACTTGACGCTCTCCCTGATTGAGAAGGCTGCCGAATACATCGAGACAAAATACCAGGAAAAAGGCGGGGACGCTCAGGCTTTCGGTGGGCAGAAGTACCAGGCGCTGGACGAAGCGCGGCGGCGCGAAGCCTTTGCGTCGATCTTGCCCTGGTTGCGTGGTCAGGTCAGCCAGCAGAAGCGCTTTATTGGCACCGTCCAGGACGACGAAAAAATCCTGCGTTTCATCAACTCGCAGGACGCGGCCCGTTTGGCGGAGCTGGGAACCAGCTGCCCGGATCATTTCCTGCGGACGAAAATCAAGCCCCTCTACGCCGACTGGAACCCGCAAGCGGAAGATCTCGCGGTTCTCAAAGCTAAGCTGGCCAACGGGCTCGCCAAGTACCGGCAGGATTACGCAGACTATTACCACCGTTGCAAACGGGAGAACTCGCCCGCCCTGCGTGACCCGAACCCGACAGTCATCTTGATCCCGGGGCTGGGGATGGTGGCATGGGGCAAAGACAAATCTGAGTCGCGGGTGACGGCCGAGTTTTACAACTGCGCGGTCGAAGTGATGCGTGGATCCGAAGCGATTGACGAGTACATTGCCCTTCCTCAGCAGGAAGCTTTCGATATCGAGTATTGGCTGCTGGAAGAAGCCAAGCTCCAACGCATGCCCGCCGAAAAAGAACTCGCCCGGCAAGTCATCGTAGTCATTGGTGCAGGCTCCGGTATTGGCCGGGAAGTCGTGCACCGCATCGTTAAGGACGGCGCACACGCCGTTTGCGTGGATCTCAACCAAGGGGCGGCCGAAGCGACCGCAAAAGAAATCACCGATAAATACGGAGTCGGGATCGGAGTAGCCGGCACTGGGATTTCCAACTGCGGTCCGGCTCTCGGGCTGAGCGGCAACATCACCGACCGGGCCAGTGTCCGCGCGACGTTGAACGATGCTATCCTCGCGTACGGCGGCTTCGACTCGATCGCAGTCACGGCCGGCATTTTCGTCGCCCCGGACACCTCGGGTCACATTCCGGACGAAAAGTGGGCGCTCACGTTTGGCATCAACGTCACCGGCTCTTATATCGTCGCCGACGAAGCAACCAAGACCTGGAACGAACAAGGCTTAAGGGGCAACCTTGTGTTGACCACCAGCGCCAACGCGGTGGTAGCCAAAAAGGGGAGCTTCGCCTACGATACCTCTAAAGCCGCCGCCAACCACCTTACACGGGAGCTGGCGATCGAGTTGGCGCCGCTCGTGCGCGTCAATGCCGTCGCTCCGGCGACTGTGGTACAGGGTAGCGCCATGTTTCCGCGGGAGCGGGTCATCGCCTCCTTAGCCAAGTACAAGATTCCTTACTCTGAGGATGAATCAACCGACTCGTTGACCCAGAAGCTAGCGCAGTTTTACGCCGACCGGACCTTGACCCGGTCCCCAATCACCCCAGCCGACCAGGCCGAAGCCTTCTACATACTGTTGACGAATCGGTTGAGCAAAACCACCGGCCAGGTGATCACAGTCGATGGCGGTCTTATTGAGGCTTTTCTGCGTTGAGAATCACCCTGTTCATCCCGTGCTTTGTGGACCAGTTGTTCCCTTCGGTGGGCATCAGCGCTGTGCGCATTTTTGAGAAGCTCGGGCACGCCGTTGATTTTAAGGAAGCCATCTTTTGTTGCGGCCAACCGTTGTTCAACGGCGGTTACTGGGAGGAAACTCGCGGGATCGCCACGCGGGTGCTGCAGGCCTTGGCCGGGTCGGATCCGGTCGTGGTGCCCTCCGGCTCCTGTGCGGCAATGGTCAAGAATTTTTACCCGGAGCTTTTTCGTAAAACGCCGCAGGCCGAGGCTGCGGTCCAACTGAGCCACAGGGTTTTTGAGTTTTCGTCCTTTTTGGTGGATCAGTTGGGCATCACCGAACTCGGCAGCCGGTTCCCGGCCAAGGTCACATTCCATGACGGCTGCCATGGCTTGCGCGAACTGCACGTTAAACACCAGCCGCGCCAGTTACTTGAACGAGTGAAAGATCTTACGTTGGTAGAGATGGAAGATCAAACCAGCTGCTGCGGATTTGGCGGCACGTTTGCCGTCAAATTCCCGATGATCTCGACCGCCATGGGCGAAACCAAGTCCGCCTCGGCCCTGGAAACTAAGGCGGAGTACTTGGTTTCGAACGACTCGAGTTGTCTGATGCACCTCCAAGGCCTCTTGAGTCGACAAAACCAGAAGCTTAAAACCATTCATTTGGCAGAGGTGCTAGCCAGTTCCTAGGCCTATCTGACTTAACTCCTGTAGACGGCAGCATTTGTCCGAACGCTTTGGGTGGCTGGAGTCACCGCTTGTGTCTATGATTTCTTCTTTCGCCGCTAAATTTAAAAATAATGCGATCAAGTTGACCGCCGACCTCGGGCACCGAGCCAAGATCCGCACGGCGCTACGAAGTTACGAAAAAGCGCGCAACGGAACGGCGGCGCAATACCAGGACTGGCAGGCGGCCCGTACCGGCGCGTCGGCCATCAAATGGGAGGCAATCAATCATCTGGACGCCTACCTGATTGAATTTGTGGACAAGCTAACCGCACGCGGGACGAAGGTTTTCTGGGCGAGCAACGGCCAGGAGGCGTGCGACTATGTCGTCGCGCTGGCGAAAGAAAAGGGGGCTCGCTCGATCGTCAAATCCAAGAGCATGACCTCCGAAGAAATTCACCTCAACGAGGCTCTGGGGCAAGGCGGGTATAAGGTTGTGGAATCGGACTTGGGCGAATACATCGTCCAGCTTCGAGAGGAGGCCCCTTACCACTTGGTGTTCCCCGCGATGCATCTGACCCGGCACGAGATCAGCGACCTTTTTCAGGAAAAATTGCATACGCCGCCGACGGAGAGCCCCGAGGAACTCACGATGATCGCCCGTCGTGAGCTTCGCATGAAGTACCTCCAGGCCGACATCGGCATCAGCGGCGCCAACTTTGGGGTCGCCGAGACCGGAATGATCTCGATAACGGAGAACGAAGGCAACGCCCGTCTGACCACGGCGCTGCCCAAAGTGCACGTGGCGCTTATGGGCATCGAAAAAGTTATCCCGAAACTGGCTGACCTCGCGCTGTTCCTGCCGATGTTGGCCACGGCGGGCACTGGCCAGGAAATAACCTGCTACAACTCATTGATCGGCGGCCCGCGCCAGCCGGATGAACCGGATGGCCCGGAGGAATTCCACCTCATTTTGCTGGACAACCACAGGACGGAGTTGTTGGCCGACGCAGAGCAACGAGACGCGTTGCACTGCATCCGTTGCGGCGCTTGTTTGAATGTCTGCCCGATCTTTCGGAACGTCGGCGGGCACACCTACGCCACGACCTATCAGGGTCCGATCGGTTCGGTGATTACGCCACACCTGCGCGGCTTGATGGATTGGAAGCACCTCTCCTACGCGTCGTCGCTGTGCGGTGCCTGCACTGAGACCTGCCCGGTGAAAATCGATTTGCATCACCACCTGCTCCAGAACCGGCGCAACGCAGTCGCCAAGCATCCGGACCCAGCGGAGCGGTTAGCTTTTCGCGCGTTCGCTTTCCTAACACGGTTCCCTGGCTTGCTCAACCGCCTCGCCCGGCTGAGCCGGCCTTTCGTGCCGCTGGCTAACGCAGCCAGATCGATCCTGCCGCCGCCAGTGAAAGGGTGGGTCGCTTCGCGCGACTTGCCGCCGATTGCCGCAAAGAGCTTCCGGGATTACTGGAGGACGCGATGAACTCAGGCAGACGCGAAGATATTCTGGGCCGGATACGTGAAGCCTTGCGGGTGCCTGCGCCGCACTCGCACGCCGGTCAAGCTGGTGCGCCTGCGCCAGTAGGCCGGGGGCAACCGAAAGCCTGGCTTCCGGCAGTGCCTCCCGACGCCGAAGGCCGACTCGCCTTGTTCCAAAAAAACTGTGCCCAACTGAGAACCGAGCTTCATCTCGTCACCGACGTTGAAGAAGCGGCAAAGATTTTGGTTAACCTTCGCGACGCGCACCATTGGACGGCTGCGGCCGCGCACCATCACTCTCTGCTGGATCCGGTGGTGAAGTTCCTTGGGCTGGAAACGTTGTTTGCGGAGCACCGCCTGGACCCTAAGTCGCTGGAGAAGTGTTCAGTGGGTATCACCGCTTGCGACGCATTGATCGCCCAGACCGGTTCCATTCTGCTGACGACACGCAGCGCGGGCGGGCGCGCTTTGTCGGTGCTGCCCCCGCACCACGTAGTTGTGGCCCAAGCCGATCAGCTCGTGCCGGACCTGCCGGCAGCCTTTGACTTGCTCTATGCTACGTACGGTACTAACTATCCCAGCTTTGCTACCTTTATCACTGGGCCGAGCCGGACCGGCGACATCGAACGGATTCTGGTTCTCGGGGCTCACGGCCCGCGGAACCTAACGGTGATCCTGATCCGGTGACGTCAGGCGAGAGATTGAATCACCATCTTCCCACAATGAGCCAAAATGGCTCTCCGAGGTCGGTCAGGAAACTGATGATGCCAAGAGCATCGGCCCAGCATATCAGAATGGACGCGAATGCGGGTTAGCTTTGCATATGAACCCGACCTACTACGTTACTTGCGATCTACGCGCGGAAAACGGCCTTGTGATGCGCGGTCGCTTGGAAGATGGTCGTCTGAGGTCGAGTAATTGCATCGGTTCCCCAGCGCCGCGGTCAGCATTCGTGGGTTGTTGCGCTGGGATGTTTTACGGATCTTCGAAGAGCTAAAGACCGCGTTGCGGATTCTCGCGCAGCGGAACTTTCCGATTGCCGGTCTTAGTTAGGGTAGAATGCGGACTATTATACTCGTTGCAAGCGGCCGAACTCTCCACCGGTCCCAGTCGAACCGGCGACATCGAGCGCATCATTGTCCTCGCCGCGCACGGTCCTCGGGTGCTGACGGTTATCCTGGTCAGCCCCATCTGAATTTCTGGGACCGGACACTAGCTAAAGCTAGTTAGCTAACGACAAGCTCCCTTCGGGCGAGGGCGGAATGTCCAAACTCCACCGGTCGCCTCGGAGAGGCGTTTGGTCATTATTTGGATCATGGCGATTCGGATCCGCGTTTCGGTGATTTCGGCAAGGCTTCGAAGTCGTTACTCAATCGGCATTCCAACCCAGCCTGATCTTCCCTGTTCCCTCGTTCACGATCCGGCTACGTTCGCTGTACCTCTTGGGCACGTAGATCCAGCGAGGTTGTGGGCATGCACGAAGGATGTCTCACCGTTGTGCCACGCGCATCCAATTCCCTGTTCGCGCAGAGATAATAGCGTTCTTGAGGAACGCCTTCGCCGACGTGCAAGCGCCAAACTTTCTTGATCGTCTCCTGTTCGGCTTTTGTGAGCCGCTCGCGCTGTAGCAGATACCCGGCCCAAGAAGGAACCATCATCTCGATGCGGTAGATATTGGAGCGGGTCAGATCCTCGTCCAGACGCCAAGCGAATGCGCCGTTTCGGCGGTGAATTAAACGCACCTCGCGCATCAGGCCAAGAAATTCACGGCCGCGCATCCGGTCGACCTCAATTTCGAACGTTATCACAACCGGTCCGTCGCGAGGTTGAGGGTTATTAACCAGAGGCATCATCACGCAGCTGATCGGAGGCGGATCAAAGCTGAGCGATGTGGTAAAGTTTATTGATAGAGGAATTGCGAGCAAAAGACTGAGGGCCATCGCGACAGCGGCTACAATCAGCGTAACGCTAACTCCGGCGGTCTGACTCGAGAGGCCCCAGACGATACCTCCCAAAGCGATGGCGCCCTGGGAGACCATGATCACCGTGGCGTTCATGCGGCCTCGTGCCCAGCTTGGCATAGCGCGCTGGGCCGCTACCCAGAGTTCGGAAGCAGACAGTGTCCATCCGGCACCGGCCAGCGCCGCCACAACCAGGAAAAGCTCTGTCTGGCGAACAACTGCCATCAGGACGTAAACCAACACAACAAGCGAAGTCCCTAATACGATGAGCGTATTCGAAGAGAGCCTCTCCCGGGCCCGCGGAAGAACGAAAACTGCGCTCAAAACCGAACCGACTCCCATGGAAGTAAACAGCAGACCGAGGCTACATGGTTGAAGGCGAAGTTCCTTCAGTCCGAGGACCGGAATCAGCGCCGGTATAACAGAGATAAAGAAAGCAAATACGATGTTCCGAGCCAGGACCACTTGAATCGCCGGCGAATGCCGAACATACCGGACGGCAGTAGAGAACGATTCTAAAAAATTTTCCATCGGGAACCCTGATTCCACTTCGGGCCCTTTCCATTGCAACAGGGCGAGAATCACCACAACGAAACAGAGGGCGTTCAACGCAAAAACCCAGTTCGCACCCAGAAAGTACAGCAGAACGCCACCCAGCGCCGGACCGATGATTCCCGAAACATTCAATTGTAACCCGCCGAGCGTCGCGGCCGAAGGCAGCTCTTCGTCGGTAACCACGTCCGGAACAATCGCGGACCACGCAGGGGCGTGAAACGCAAAGCCGACGCCGATTAGAAAAACGCAGAACAGTAGTACATAGGGATCCAAGAGTCGGAACGAACCAAGGATCGCGAGCAATACGGCCGTGCCTGCCAACCAAAAATTCATGAAGCAGAGGAGCTTTCGCCGGTTAACAATGTCCGCCAAAGCCCCGGCCGGCAGAGTAAAGAGGAAGAAGGGCAGCGACGCAACTGTTGCGATCAGAGACAGCAAAAATGTCGAGGAACCGAGCATGTTCATCGTCCAGGTGGCCGCCGTGTCCTGCGCCGCCACGCACGTTCCGGAAAGCAAAATGGCAAACCAGAGCCTCCGATACACCGGATTCTGCAGTGCGGCGAAAGTCGAAGTTTTATTGAGCCGAACATTCATAAGCGTTGCCGAGGCCGTAGGAGGATGATAAATAGATCCGGACCACCTGGATTCCCAGCCCCGAATGCAAGCATATTCATTGCTATCCTATACTGGTTGGGCCGAAGCTTTATTCCTCAAAAACCGGAGCATATCTCAATCGACACGCGAGACCGATCTGGCGGCCGCCAGACAAAGTACCTGCTATTTCGGGTTTATACCCTTGGTTTGGCAAATCGAAGATTGGCGCAGCCTAGTCAACAGGACTAGCCGGCTATCTCGCTGCCAGGATAGCCGGCACACGTTCGCGACCGACCTGCTCGCGCGCGGTTAGCCCTTGATCGCGAGCGCCGACGTCCACAGCGCATTGACGTTCATGCGCAGTGGATGCAGCTGCAACATCTGGTCGTAGAGCTCGCGCGCTGTCTTAGTCGTTTCGGCGAGCCTGTCGAAGTCTCGAATGTACTGCCGAGTCTCCTCGATGATTCGCGGACTGTCTTCGTTCCCGGGCCGCTTGTGTCCCGCGATCACGGCGCGCGGCTTCAGCGACTCGATTTTATCGAGCGCGGCGATCCACTCGCGTCGCTTCTCCGGACTTGTCTCGGCCAGCAATTGATGAACGCCATTGTACGCGGCGTCTCCAGCGACCACCAATCCGATAGCTGGCACATGCAGGACG
>CAZMNG010000022.1:0-14899 GCA_964567505.1 uncultured Chthoniobacterales bacterium | reverse complement strand
ACCAGAACAAGGGTTGGGTCATCCAGAAGGGACTTCACCTGGGGTCGGTCCAGTTGGCTTTTCATCTCCGCTAGAGCGTCCGGAGAGACCTTGGTCAACGAAGTCTCGAACGGCACGGTCAACAGGCGCCCCATCCCGCGGGCTCTGTCGACCGCGCTGTAAAGACGGTCCTTGTTCTGCTCGGAGACGTTGGGCATCAGGTCGATCCGCTTGAGAACCTCCCGCTTCACTTCCGCGATCTCGGGCAGGTTGAGGTCGAAGTCGATTGCTGTCCCGGAAGGGTTGGCGGTAGGGGTCGGAGTGGGGGTTGGCGTTTCGACCGGAGTCGGCGTCGGGCTTTCGGTAGGCAGAGGAGTCGGAGTCGGTGCCGGGGTCGGTGTTGGCGTGGGTGTGGGAGACAACTCGACGACATCGACTTGGCGCTTCGGTGCGCTGTTCAGAGTCCAGAGGATCGCCGCGACTGCTAACAGAAGAACGATCCCAACTCCGATTGAAAGAATCAGCACCGGCGACACAGTTCGCTTCGGCCCGAGGGACTCCAGCGGGGAGCCGCATTCCGGACAGCGAAAATCTTTTGTAACGACAGTGATCTTCTCGTTTCGGTACGCCAGTTTGCAGCCCGAGTAATTAGTGCATTTACCGATGCGTTGAGCCATAAGGAGAACAACGATTGATAAAGCTCGAATCGGGCATGGTCAATCGCTGATAAGATCTCTGGCAAGAAACGTCGCTGCTTGCACGCGGCAAAAAAGCTCGCCTTCACGAGACGGTAGAACTACGCTCGGTTACAATGAAGAGGGCGGCGCAGCTTAGCATTGGCGAGCGAACGGAGGGTCAGGACAGGATCCTCAGCTTCAAGGGGGCAGCAGATATCCTGGCGATGTCTGCGGTTCAAGATTGCCTTGCCCGCGCCAGCCGCGAAGAGATTCGATTGCTGCTGGTGGATCTGTCGGAGACGGATTTCATCAACAGCCCGGTCTGGGCCGTGATTACTCTGTACGCGCGAAAGAACCGAGACAAATCTCGCGTCGCTATCATCGGGATGTCTGACCGAATTAAGGGCTCTTTTGACATGATGGGATTGCAGAAGGAACTTCTCACTTTTGCTGACATCGAAAGCGCTCGCAAGGCGCTGTTGCACTGAAGCGGGTGCGGACTCATGAGGTCGCCGGATGATTACCACCAGGATCGGTTATCTCAGGTTGGTTAGGCAATTGCTGGAAGCGACTGTTCGAACCCTGATCCATCCATCAGCGGTAACATTTGAGAATGTCATCGTTCAGATTGGTTCCATCGGAGTCGGAGCAATCCCCGCGGCTAGCTTGATCGCCTTAACGGCGGGGTTCGTTCTTGGACTCGTTCTGGAGCTCCAGCTCAGCCAGCTTGGCAAGGTGGAGATTGTTCCGAGTTTGCTCTGGATCATCCTGACCGAACAGGTTGTTCCTGTCGGTGTAGCGCTAATCTTCGCAGGGCGCAGCGTTTCTGCGGTCACAGCCGAACTGGGTGCGATGCAAGTGTCCGAGGAGGTCAAAGCCCTGTTCACGATGGGCATTGATGTCGATTCGTACTTGCTCGTCCCGCGATATATCGGGTTTCAGATCATGTTGCCAGTCGTGACGCTGGTCTGCATCTATGCGTCGCTCATCGGCGGATGGCTGCTCTGCGGCACCGTGCTGAAGATGAGCGTTGCTGATTATGTATACTACGTTTTTGACGGTGCTAACTTCTGGAGCGTAGTGGTTGCACTGATTAAAAGTGCGCTATTTGCGTTCCTTGTGGCAACAATCGCTTTCTATAAAGGGCTCAATGTCCGGAACGGATCGCGGGAAATCAGCGAAGCAACCACCCAATCAGTCGTTCTGGCGGTTATCGTTGTTACGCTCGCGAATGCCGCCGTCACCTCGATCCAGCTTGTTTGACGATCAGCAACATGGAAACTGAACTTGAAGCGGAGAGCCCCCAACGGCCGGACGCCGGAACTCCGATTCTGGAGGTGATCAACGTCACGAAGAAATTCCCGAATGGGCGAACCGTCCTGAACGGGATCAGCTTCGAAGTCTATCCAGAAGAGACCTTCGTGATTCTGGGTGGAAGCGGCTGCGGAAAAAGCACGCTGCTTAATATCGTGATCGGCGTTCTCCCGCCCACCTCCGGCGAAATCAGGATATTTGGACAGAACCTGCACGCGATGAAAGGAAAAGAGCTCAAAGAAATGCATGTCCGCTGCGGAATGCTCTTTCAATCCGGTGCGCTAATCGAATCCCTCTCGTTGCTCGGAAATGTGCATCTGCCACTCCGCGAACATTATCGGCAAATGGACCCTGCGATTCTCACGGAGACGGCTCGGCTTAAGCTTCGAATGGTTGGACTCGAGGAGCACGGATCGAAGCGGCCCTCCGGTATTAGCGGCGGGATGAAAAAACGGGTTGCGCTCGCCAGGGCGCTGGCGCTCGATCCGGATCTGGTCTTTGCCGACGAACCAACCTCCGGTCTGGATCCGGTGAGCACGCAGGAAATCGATGAAATGTTCATACGCCTCACCAGGCGAATCGGTGCGGCCGCCGTCGTTGTGACCCATGATATCGCGAGCTTTTTCCGGATCGCGCATCGAGCCATCATGTTGGGCGGCGAACGTGACGGCGAACTGCAAGGTCGAATTATTATGCACGGCACGCCGGACCAATTTCGCGCATCGAACCATCCGGTCGTGAAACGGTTTTTCAGCGGCGGCCCGGTCGGTTTTGCTAGTTAAACAATGGGTGCATGTTAAACTTTGCGCCATTCCGCCTCGGCATTTGGTCCATATGAGCGACGATGATCCAAAAAAACGCGGGATCAGTTTGATCGTTGGAATCGCCTGCGTCGTGTTGCTGCTTGCCGGCTTATATTTCGGAGTCGAACAAAATCCGTTCAAAAAGCCGTTTCTGACGTTCACCATCCGTTTCGACGACGTCGCCGGGATCCACGAACGCTCGAAGGTCACGTTTCTCGGAATTCCAGCCGGCTATGTCACGCGACTGGATTACGCTCCGGGAAACCGGGAGACTGCCGTAAAGGTCGAAGTTGTCATTGATCGCAAATTATATATTCCGGCGGACGTAAAAGCCTATCTTGAGCCGACTTTACTGGGGGATGCTTCGATTGCGTTGCGTCTCCCTCGTCCGCCGGGAGGCGTCGAGTCCGGCAACCAACCGCAGAGTGACGCCGGCGCAAGACTTGCCGACGGGCAGGAGGTTGTCGGCATCCACGCAACGAAGCTTGAAGCCGTACTGCCTGGATTTGATGACACCATGGCCGAGGTTAAGGCATACGGTATCTCAGCCGGCCAACGGCTTTCGAGCATTGGCGAAGTCATCGATCGAGGCGTTGGCGCTTTGAGCAGTCTATTCCTTGAGAAAGACCCGAACGGCCAAACAAAAATCGATCAGCTCGTGGCGAGCCTCCAAGCGATCATTAACGGCCCGGAAGGTCAGCAAGATCAGTCGATTCGCGGGCAATTGGAAGCCATTATCGTAAATCTGCGGGCTAGTAGCGAGAGCATCCGGCAGCTTTCCGACGTGCAGGGGAAGCAGCAGGGGAGCATCGGCGAGCTCCTGCGCGTATTTGGAGAGACTGCAAAACGACTCAGTGACGACGCTGAAACGGCTCAAAAGCTGCTCAGTAAAATGGGTCACACGAGCGACGCCGTGACGCAGGCGAGCGACCAGGTCAGAAACCTAGCTCTCATCGCCACCCAGGCGGTCGAACAGTTTCATAGCCGGCCATTCCATTATCTGACGACCACGCGATCGCTCCCGTCTGCGACGAGTCCCACCCCTAAGCACTGAATATCTCATGGACCAATTCTCCGAGCGGAAAGAACTCGCGTACCGGGGTCTGATTAATGCCGCGCGTTCGCTCAGCAGCGCCGCGGACGTCGATGCGCTGATCGACCAGATTCTTGCCTCCTCTCGTGACGTCATGCACTGCCTGGCCTGTTCGGTGTCGTTGCCGGATCCCGGGACGGGCGATTTGCTGATTCGCGGGACCCAGGCCGAATTGAAAAATCTCGTCCTCCGAGTGCCCTCCGGCAAAGGGATCGGCGGACGCGTCTACCGAACGCGCGTTCCGGAAAATACAGCCAACGCGCAGACAGATTCTGACCACTATGCAGGGATCGGAACGGAAACCAAGACGCCTGCGGAAGCCATGCTGACGATACCGCTCCTGGACGGCGAGGCTTGTCATGGGGTGATGCAGGCACTGAATCCGATCGATCGGAAACAATTTGATTCGTTCGACGAGGATGTATTTCTGGCATTCGGTTCTCTGATCGCCGCGACATTGACTCGGATGCAAGTCTGGGAGCAGGCGAAACAAAAACAGATCGAGGAGGCCTATCGGCGTGCCGAACTGTCGATTGCGCGGCAGGCTCAGGTTTCCTTTATGCCTTCCCGAAGTTTTGACTGGGGCACGCTCAAAATTCGCGTTTTTCAGGAGCAGGCGGCCGATGTCGGTGGAGACTTTTATGCGTATCGGGAGGTTGGCCAACAATGTCTCCTGGTCGCGGTCGGCGATGCGAGCGGCAAGGGAATCCCGGCTGCACTCGAGTCGGCTCGTGTTTGCACGTTGATTTCGCTGACGGCGCCTTCCTGCAACCCGGAACGGTTGCCTCAGTGGCTGGCGGAGCTCAACAATTCGATCCAGGCGACTGCAGAGGAAGCGGGCAGCTTAACGACTCTGGCCGTTCTGTTAATCGACCAGAATCGGCGGATGATTTCTGCCTGCTGCTTTGGGCAATACAGGCCCCGGTTCCTGTCGCAGGCGAATCGCTGGGAAGAGTTGCTTTGCGCGGTTTATCCTCCGTTGGGGGTCGATACAGCGATTGCATTTCCGGTTTTGACCGTTCCGCTGGCGGTCGGCCGCAAATGGATTCTGCTAACGGACGGATTCGTCGAAGCGCGGAACGAAGTGGGAGAGCAGTTCGGTAAAAATGCCCTTGCCGATGCCTTGGCCGGCAGCGCCAACAACCACTCGGAGCCGCTGGCGGCCCTCGAGGCGGGTTGGAGGGAATTCTCTAAAGATGGTCCGGACCGCGACGATGCAACGGCATTGCTTGTGAGCGATTCGTTCCCGCAGCCGGACTCTTCGGTTGAATGCGAAGTTTCGCCCGCCACAATCCCAGATCTGCGCGCTTTCTGCAAATCTTGGGCGGAGTGCGCCGGGCTCGGCGAAGCTGAGACCTATAATGCGATCCTCGCGTGTGACGAAATATTTACCAATATCTACCGGCATGCTTACGCCGGTCATCCGGGTCGCATCCGGTGCGACGCAGCGATCGATCAGATCTCGATCACTTTTTTAATCAAACATTGGGGGATCGGTCTGACTTCCGAACCTGATCAGCCTTGCGCCGAAGGAGAGACCCGCATCGGCGGTTACGGCCTTCCGTTCGTCCGCCGGGTCTTCGATCAGGTGGTATTCGACACGCGCGCCGACTCTTCAACAGTTCTCCTCCGCAAACGGATCGTCCCAGAAAAAAATGAAGCCTGAACTCCCCCCACCGAACCTCGAACCTTGAACCTTGAACCTTGAACCTTGAACCTTGAACCTCGAACCTCGAACCTTGAACCTCGAACCTCGAACCTAACCCACCAGCATCCCCTCCCGTCCCAGGGAAATCACTCCTTCGTTGACCCGGCGGCGCAATATCATTGCAACTTGATCGATATCTTCCACCGGCGCTCCGTCCTCGATCACTTTACCGAGGCCCTTTCGTACGAAATCGATCAGCTCCTGAGTAATCGTTTCCCGATTGCGTGTGCCGTCCAGAAGCAGGATAAGTTGGCGGCTGACAGGATCCGGAAATTTGATCGCGACATGCAGTTGATTCGTCGCGGCATCACCGTGTTTCAATTGATACCGCGCCAACTTGCTGGCCGAAGGGCGGTCGCCGGGCACAGTTGCCAGCCGGTGCGGGCCGATGTGCAGGTGAAGGAAGCCCGTCCGATAGGCGCGCAACAACGCTGCGGCGAGCGTCTCCGATTCGTCGCTTCCAGCGGTCAATTGCGATTCGCGCGCCGCTTCGGTCAGCAGCATCGCAAACGGCACTTCGCCCGGCCACTTGGAAAACAGAATTTTCAGAGCGGCGCAAACCAGGGGATTGGTTGTTTCCAATTCCGCCCCGCCTGGGCGAACGAACCGTGTGATCGACGCACCTGCCTCTTTTACCTCTTCCGGCGCGGCGTCGCACGAGGCGTAGAGCTTCTGAACCCGGTCAACGAGAATGTCCGGCGCAAGCGCAATCTCTTGGTGACATAAGAGCGTCTGCCGGAAGGCCGTGCCGCGAATGAAGTCCTTGTATTGTTCCCGCACAAATTCCGGTGCGGCTTCAAGCTCTCTCATTCTGTCCATGACTTGGTCGGTGAATTTCCCGGGCAACAAATCGTTGGCACTAGCTTCTCCGACGAATTTCAATCCATGCCGCGCGGCGTCCGAATTGAATTCATGGAAATAGAAGGGCTGATTCACCGCGCTAAGATCGTCATGGAAAAAAGCTTCATCCGGGTATTTAACGGTGCGATCAAATTGGGATCGGATGGCCGTGACATAATAGTCGGTTTTGGGCGTGGACTCGGCGATAAACTTCAATAGGCCGCGAGCCTGACCGACTTTTACTTGAGGGTCATCAATTGCAGCGGTGTGGAAAAGCATCATCCCGCGGACCATGTCCCGTAAATGGTTGCCCGGGTAAGCATTGTAGCTGACGTAAGCAACACCTTGCGGTTGCAGCATTTCATCGCAAATCTCAAGGATCCGCTCCCGGACGTGGTGTGGAACCCAGGAATATAGACCGTGGGCGATTATAAAATCGAACCGCCCGAATCGTGCGCCGGTCGCTTCGCACAGATCCATCGCGTCGAGAGCGATATTCTGCAGCCCTAACTCCGTTATGAACGCGTGGCCGATTGCGATAGGGCGCCGTGCTAAATCAATGCCGACAAACTCACTACCAGGCAGATGGAACGCCATCGATGTTAAGTTACTTCCGACACCGCACCCTAATTCGAGGACGCGGCATTTGTCGATTGGCGCGGGATTAACTCCCCGCAGGAAGGCGACCGTTGCAAGTCGATTAGGGTGGGTCTGGGGAAATACAGCGGCTGGATACAGAACCTGGTCGTAGACGGTAGGAGCCTCTTCTCCGGCTGTGCTCATAATCCGTTAGGGTGAGTTATTTAAATAGCGCTCGACAAGCCAATTCAGATCCTGTCTGTTGGCGGGCGAGACATCGGATTAATCGCGCTCATGATTAACGCGGAAGAGCTATTGAAGCCCGTTGCTGCGGAAGCACCATGCGGAGAGGATCTCTCCTATGATGTTGGTTTGCAGGAGCTTGAAACCATGGCGCGTGGCAAAGAGGAGACCCAGTTTTCGGCAGCCGAACCGCCAGACTGGAAAAAGCTGCAGGCCCGTTGTCTTGAGCTCTTCGGACGATCCAAAGATCTCCGAATCGCGATTACTCTTGGTACGGCCGCGCTCGAGTTAGACGGTCTGGCCGGGTTTCGGGAGACCCTGGTACTCGTCAAAGGCCTGATTTCGAACTATTGGACGACCGTCTATCCTCAGCTCGACCCGGCCGACGATAACGACCCGCTTCAGCGGATGAATATCATTGCCACTTTGGCGACTCCGGTCGGCACGTTCGGCGATACGGTGAAGTTCCTCGAACGGTTACGCGCTATTCCGTTGTCCAAGTCCGTGCAACTGGGGAGCTTCAATTTCGGAGATATCTTGCGCGCAGAATCCGGGGCCCCGGCACAAGGCGATAAGCCGGCTCCGACAATCTCCCAGATCGAGGCCGGGTTCCGAGACTCAAAGCCGGAAGACCTCCGGGAGACTCTGCGCCTTCTGGACGCATGCATTTCCTTGGCGCAATCGATCGATGAGTTGATCACAAGCAGCGTCGGACCCGCGAGAGCCCCGGATCTGGCACCTTTATCCGCAGAACTTGCAGGAATGCGCAATCGCGTGGCGCCGCACGCGCAGGGTGAAGGCGTAGCCGTTGCGTCGGAGGCTGTCTCAGCGATTGCGGCTGAGCAACCTTCCGCTGGCCGGGCTTTAACATTGGATGGCGAGATCCGGTCGCGCGAGGACGTCGTAAAGCTTCTGCACAAGGTCTGCCAGTATTACGACCGTGCGGAGCCATCCAGTCCGGTTCCTTTGATTCTCAAGCGGGCTATCCGGCTCGCCGGGATGGATTTTATGGAGATTATCAATGATCTTACCCCGGACGCAATCTCTCAGATTCGCACCGTCACCGGCGAAAAACCGGAAGAATAGCTGCAGCACGCACTTCGAAAGGCACTATCGCATTGACAAATCCAAAGATTTTTGGCCACCTAATTCAACTTGCGCCCGGGAACGCCGATTCAAGAGGAAAGCGAGCGATGCAGGATGTGTCTCCAGGTTGTCTCGGTCTATCTGAAGAACCCCTTCATGTGCCGTGATGCAAACGGAGAATAGGAGTCATTAATTAGCTCTCAATGCCTTTTGCATAGCTACTGCCGATCGAAATTGTCTAGTGACGTGGAATGCGATCTCGTGCGCGTGATTTAAGAGGTCAAGTTTATGCCATCAAAAGCTAGCAGCCAAAAATTTATCGCTCGAAACCGAGCCCCAAGAGTCCAGATCGAATACGACGTGGAAGTCTACGGCTCACAGAAGAAGATCGAATTGCCATTCATCATGGGCGTAATGGCGGATCTCTCCGGCAAACCGGCCGATCCCCTTGCACCGGTCGCAGATCGGAAGTTTCTCGAAATCGATATCGATAACTTCGACGACCGATTGAAAGCCGCGAAACCGCGTGTGGCGTTGCGGGTCCCGAACACGCTGACGGGAGAGGGGAACCTGAGTGTGGATCTGACCTTTGAGAACATGGACGACTTTTCTCCCGGTGCGGTGGCGCGAAAGGTTGAGTCGCTCAATAAATTGCTCACGGCTCGGAACCAACTTTCGAACCTCATTACGTACATGGATGGCAAGGTCGGAGCGGAAGAGGTCGTTAAAAAGCTGCTCGCTGATCCTGCGCTTTTAAGCGCCCTGGCGGCGGCGCCGAACCCGGAAAGCGCGAAGGAAGCCGGGAGCGCATCCTAGGAGAACGATTATGGCCGAACAGAATCCTCAGACGCAAACGGAGCTGGCGGGCGCTACATCGACACTCGAAACCACGGAGTTCGAGTCGCTCCTGACAAAGGAATTCAAACCAAAAAGCGATCAGGCAAAATCTGCAGTACAGGAGGCTGTCAAAACCCTCGCGCAGCAGGCGCTCGGATCCGCCTCACTGATTTCGGACGACGTCCTTGTCACGATCCAATCGCTGGTGGCCGAACTGGATCGCAAGCTGGCGGAGCAGGTCAATCTGATCATCCACCACGAGGATTTTCGCAAGTTGGAAGGGACTTGGCGAGGCCTCTATCATCTCGTGAGCAACACCGAGACCGACGAAATGCTGAAGATACGGGTCATGAACGTGTCCAAGCAGGAGCTCGGTAAGACCCTCAAGAAATACAAAGGAGTCGCATGGGACCAGAGCCCGATCTTCAAGCGGGTTTACGAAGACGAGTATGGTTCCCCGGGCGGCCAGCCGTACGGTTGTCTGCTGGGCGATTATTATTTCGACCATACCGCGCCCGACGTCGAATTGCTTGCCGGAATGGCACAGATTGCTTCGGCGGCGCATGCGCCATTCATTTCAGGTGCCGCGCCGACGGTAATGAATATGGACACCTGGCGCGAGCTCAGTGATCCGCGCGATTTGACAAAAATTTTTCAGACGCCGGAGTACGCTCCCTGGCGGTCTCTTCGGGATTCTGAAGATTCAAGGTATATCGGTCTCGCGATGCCGCGATTTCTGTCCCGAATTCCGTACGGGGCCAAGACCTCTCCAGTTGAAGATTTTGCATTCGAAGAGGATGTCGAAGGCGCCGACCATAACAAGTACGTCTGGTCGAATTCCGCCTTCGCAATGGGCACTAACATCACCCGGGCGTTCAAGCTGTTCGGCTGGTGCGCGCAGATTCGTGGAACCGAAAGCGGCGGGATGCTGGAAGGGCTTCCTGTCCACACATTCCCGACCGACGACGGTGGCGTGGATATGAAGTGTCCCACTGAAATTGCGATCACCGACCGGCGCGAGGCCGAGTTGGCTAAGAACGGGTTCATGCCGTTGTCGCACTACAAGAACACGGACTACGCCGTGTTCATCGGCGCCCAATCGCTTCAGAAGCCGGCCGCATATTATGATCCGGACGCGACGGCAAATGCGAATTTGTCGGCCAGGTTGCCGTACCTGTTTGCGACCTGCCGCTTCGCTCATTACTTGAAATGCATGGTCCGAGATAAGATCGGAACTTTTAAGGAGCGCGCGGACATGGAGCGCTGGTTGAACGATTGGATCAAAAACTTCTGCGTCGATGGATCGACCGCGTCTGAAACACAGAAAGCACTGCGACCGCTCGCGGATGCACAGGTTGAGGTGACCGAAGTGGAGGGTAATCCGGGATATTACGCCTCGAAGTTCTTCCTGCGGCCGCACTATCAGTTGGAGGGTCTGACCGTGTCGCTGCGTTTGGTCTCAAAACTCCCATCGGTCAAGAGCAAATAATTTAATCAGTAGATATAACCCCTGACATCCGAGTGCCTTTGCTGTCGCGCCGCAGCGGGCAGGCTAGAGGTCAGATTAAGCAGAATGAACTAGTAGAACGTGGCGGCGCACTAACCTAGAAATACCTATATATATGGCAGTCGACATTTTTTTGAAAATAGACGGTGTTGACGGCGAGGCTCAGGACGACAAGCACAAAAAAGAGATAGACATTTTGGCTTGGTCTTGGGGCTTGTCGAATAGTGGCTCTGCACACGTTGGAGGTGGCGCCGGCGCCGGCAAAGTAAACGTCCAGGACCTCAGTTTTACAAAATACGTTGACGCAGCGTCTCCCAAACTGATCTTGGCCTGTTGCAATGGCTCGCACTATGACAACG
This sequence comes from uncultured Chthoniobacterales bacterium, assembly GCA_964567505.1. Classification (GTDB taxonomy): domain Bacteria; phylum Verrucomicrobiota; class Verrucomicrobiia; order Chthoniobacterales; family JAFAMB01; genus JAFAMB01. Next base: position 3,874 of record CAZMNG010000022.1, on the reverse strand, counting down.
CGCTGCTTACCGTCCGCAAGGCGGGTGGCACTGCCCCGGTTGAATACATTAAACTGAAGATTCAGGAGGTGCTGGTCAGCAGTGTGTCGACCGGAGGCTCCGGTGGAGAAGACCGTTTGACGGAGAATATCACTCTGAACTTCGCGAAGTTTAATCTCGACTATACGCCGCAGGATGCGAAAGGCGCGGCAGGAACTGCCATTCCAGCAGGCTGGGATGTTGGAGCAAACAAAAAGCTTTAATCGCCTTCAAAATGCGCGGCCGGGTGCACCGGCCGCGTTTTCGCCGATCACGTGTACCTCCCGGCGGAAACCTGGGAGTTGCTGTGATCCACTCACATTCGCAGCTCACGGATTAACGAGCTGCCCCGCGGCCAGTCGTGGTTTTGAGGGTCGCGTCGCGGGATAAATCCGCATGCATTTAAAAACCCATGACACCGGAAGAATTGCTAAAAGAAGGGCGCCTGGAAGAAGCGCTGAAATCGCTTCAGCACGTTGTGCGGGACGATCCGGCAAATCCGAAGCCGCGCGTGTTTCTATTCCAGCTCTTCAGTATTCTGGGGGACTGGAATCGAGCCAACACGCAGCTTCAGGTTCTTGCGGACATGGACTCAAACAGCATGATGCTCTCACGGATTTTCACGCCCGTCCTGCTCTGTGAGGCCATCCGACGTGAAGTTTTCGCCGGGAAGCGGACCCCGATCATATTTGGAGAACCGCCGGAGTGGGTTGGTTCATTGGCTGAGGCGATGTCGTTTTTTGGCAGAGGCGAATACAGGGCGGGTGCGAAGCTGCGTGACCAGGCGTTTGAGACGGCGCCGGCGAGCGCCGGCAAGGTGAACGGGGAGCCCTTCGAATGGATTGCCGACGCCGACGAAAGACTGGGCCCAGTCCTCGAGGTGATTCTTGAAGGGCACTATTACTGGGTGCCGTTTTGCCGAATCCGTCAGATCTTTATCGAACCAGTCACTGACTTACGCGATCTCGTTTGGGTTGCCGCTCAGTTTGTCTGGGAGAACGGCGGGCAGGCCTCGGGCCATATCCCGGCTCGCTACCCGCAGACAGAGAACGCACCGGAAAACGGCCTCAAACTGGCACGAAAAACCGAATGGCTTGATCACGGGGGCGTTCACACCGGCCTGGGGCAGCGTGTGCTCGCGACGGATGCGGACGAGTACCCGCTCCTGGAAGTCCGAAAGATTGATTTCGACGTGCCGGAAACGACTGCTGCCCGGGTTGTGGAGTCGCAGGCTTGATCGGATGCTCTGTTCGCCGATACTCCGGTGAACTTTCACACAATCTGCGGATGACTTTCAACCGGTTGTGCGGAATCGGTTGACGTCAGATTAGGAAAGCCTCGCTGGATATGGCCGATACAATTACGCCGCTCGATAAACTGCAACCCTGCTTGCTTGACCGCCTCACCGATGATGAGCCGGGCACCCGCGAAGAGAGTCGCAACCAGAGGATCATTTCGGTTCAACGTTACAGGGCCGGCGTCCTGCGCGATTTGGAGTGGCTCTTCAATTCGATCGGACATTTTCCCGATGAGTCCGCAGGCGAATCCAGATTTGCGGATTACGAGGATGCGTTTCGCTCGGTGATTAATTTCGGTGTCCGGCAATTGTATGGTCGCCTCGCGCCGGATGTCGAGGAGATAGAGAAGGAACTGTCCGAGGCCCTGATTACGTTCGAGCCGCGGATTAACCGGCGTACGCTCAATGTAAAAGTCAGGATCGAACGGAACATCCTCTCGATCGAGTTGACCGGCGAATTGTGGGTGAATCCGTTGCCCGAAAGGCTCTTTATTAAGACCGAACTCGACCTCGAGTCGAGCGAGTGCAACACGAAGGAAGCCGGTCATGGATGAACGTCTTCTCGCCTATTACAATAGCGAATTGCGACACGTTCGCGAAATGGCTGCGGAGTTCGCGCGTGAGTTTCCGAAAATCGCAGGTAGACTCGCATTGGACCGGGATGCAAAAGAAATTTGTCCCGATCCGTACGTCGAACGCCTGCTGGAGGGATTCGCATTCCTGGCCGCCCGTGTGCATTTGAAGCTGGACTCGGAATTTCCTCGATTCACGCAGACGCTTCTCGAGACCGTTTATCCCCATTACCTTTGCCCCGTCCCGTCAATGGGGGTAGTGCATTTCGAGCCCGATCCGCGTGAACCGGGACCTGAAGATGGTTATTTGCTGGAGCGAGGAACCGCACTGCGGAGCCAGAGCGACGAGACTCCTTGCCAGTTCAGGACAGCTCACAACGTGCGGCTTTGGCCATTAAAAATCAGCGACGCGAAATATTACACGCGCAGCATTGGCGAGCTCGGGCTCCCCGGGTCGCTGGAACCGAAAGCCGCCCTGGTAATCCGACTCCAGACCACCGGAGACAAAAAATTCAAAGAGCTGAAGCTCGACCGGCTTCCGATTTTTATCCGGGGCGCTGACGAAATCCCGATATCGATTTACGAGCAGATCTATGCTCGAGGAAAGAACGTCGTGATCCAGGCACCCAAGGGGCAAGGAGAATTACGCGAGATACTTCCAGCTTCAACAATTCGCAAAGTCGGTTTTGCTGAGGAAGAGGCTCTGCTTCCTCGCGGACCGCGCAGTTTTGAGGGGTACAGGCTCCTCAAAGAGTATTTTGCATGTCCGCAGCGTTTCCTCTTCTTTGAGTTGACCGGGCTCCTGCCGGCCATTCAGCGATTCGACAGCGACAAACTGGACATCGTGATTACGTTGCAGGCGGCCGAGTCCAAGCTGGACAACCGGATCGACGGAAACAGTTTCGCGCTCTACTGCACCCCTGTCGTAAACCTCTTCCCGAAGAGGCTCGATCCGGTCCTGATTTCCGATCGATTTGCCGAATTTCACGTTGTACCGGAACGGACCCGGCCGATTGACTTCGAAGTGTTCGAAATTCAACAGGTCGTCGGCGTTTTGGCCAATGTGAATGAAGAACAGCGGTTCGAACCGTTCTACTTCGCTAGAGATGGCGACGGTCGCACAGGATCTTATTACACCGTTAACCGCATCCCGAGGGTGCTGACGGCGAAAGAAAAGAAATTTGGTGCCGTATCCTCCTATGCCGGTAGCGAACTATTCATTTCACTGGTCGATTCTAAAGTTGCGCCGTACAAGCGGGAACTAACGCAGTTAAATATTACCGCCCTCTGCACCAACCGGCATCTCCCGATTCAACTATCGATCGGTACAGGGGACACAGATCTTGCGACCGATCTTTATTCGCCGGTCGCCCACATTCGCTGGTACGCTGTTCCGACGGTCCCGGTCGCTTCCGTCGCTGAGGGGGATCCCTCCTGGAGAATTATCAATCATCTCTCGTTGAATTATCTTTCACTACTTGACACGAGAGAGGGTGACGGCGCAGTTGCGCTACGGGATCTCTTGAAGCTGTACGTCAATCCAAACGACGTTTACACGCTCCGGCAGGTCGAAGGGATTCGATCCGTGGTTGCGACTCCTATTATTCGCAGGGTGGCAAGTGCAGGGCCGCTGACTTTCGCGCGCGGATTGGAGGTCAGGGTCATGCTCGACGAATCGGCATTTGAAGGTTCAGGGATCTTCATCCTGGGCGCTGTTCTGGCTCAGTTTTTTTCGCGGTACGTATCGATCAATTCATTCACCGAGACCGTGATAGTCTCACAACGACGCGGGGAGATCATGCGATGGCCGAGTCTGATCGGCAGACGTCAGATAGCATAGCCGCGGAAATGGCGTTGCGGCCGTATGCATTCAATTTTTTCCAGGCGGTCCGCCGGTTGGAGGCGGAGAACCGCGCCTCGCCACGCGTCGGTGCTTCCATGCGGCTGGAAGAGGACTATTTGCGTTTCTGTCAGCTACCATCTTTGG
>CAZMNG010000021.1:0-14992 GCA_964567505.1 uncultured Chthoniobacterales bacterium | reverse complement strand
CGATGCTCAATACGGCTCTCTGGCCCAAATCTTCTGGCGCTCCTTCAGCTTAATTTGGTTGTCCCCGTGATCGGAACTACGAAATGAACCTCATAAAAATTTACAGATAAAACCTGAATGAAAATGTCCCTTCCATGTTCAGTTCCTTTCGTCGCAGATAGCGGCTCGATTCCGCAAGCGACAGCGCATTATCAAAGACATCTCTCTGAATTGCGTGGGCTCTTTCTTGATGCAGACGCCTTAGAGCGGCTTATTCGAATGGAGAGCGATCCTGTCTGTTACGAGAACTACGCCTTCAACGCGAGTCAGGCGGAAGGTGATCTTTACTTTGGAACTACCATTATTTATCCCGGCAAGGTCGGCTCAGAGTACTACCTGACACGCGGTCATTATCACCGCAAACGTGATCGGGCCGAGACTTACCAGGCGTTATCGGGAAAAGGGCTCGTTTTATTTGAGCGGCAGGATGGCTCAGCCTGTACAGCCGAATTGGAGCCAGGCAAGGTGACTTACGTGCCACCTTACTGGGCGCACCGCTCCGTCAATACGGGCGGCGCCCCGTTGGTTTTTCTTTGGACCTGCCCATGCGACGCCGGACACGATTATGAAATCGTTGCCGGCCGCGGTCTGCGCAAAGTGGTGGTTGAGCGCGATGGCAAACCGAGCGTTGAAGACCGCCCGGCGCAGGGGGCTTGATTTGCCCAGATTCAGGCATTCTCGCGCTTGCTGAGCTGATCGACCAGGACGGCAGCGACGATCAACACCCCGATTGCGATTTGCAGGATGAAGGGATTGATTCCCAGAAGGTTGCCGCCGTTTCTTAGCGTCGCAATGATCAGCGCACCCAGGACGGTGCCCAGGATAGTCCCTTCTCCTCCCATCAGGCTCGCTCCGCCCACGACTGCCGCAGCGATGGCATCGAGCTCGTAGCCCTCTCCCGCTGTCGGGATCCCGTTGGCCAGGCGGGAGGTATACAGGATTCCAGCTATGGAAGATGCAAACGCCGAGAACGCATACACTCCGTAAACGGTGGCGCGGATGTTGATACCGCTCAAACGGGCGGCCTCCGGGTTGCTGCCGAGTGCGAACACGTTTCTTCCGAAGCGCGTAAGGGTAGTCATCACCACCGATAGCGCAATGAGGACGACCCAGACGAAAAACAGCGAGGGCATCCAGAGAATGTCAATTTGGGCAAATTTCAGGAAAGGCTTCGGCAGGCCGGCGATCATCCGCGCATCCGAGATAAGCATGAGCAGCCCCCGAACCGCCGTCATCATGCCGAGCGTGGCAATGAAGGGAGGCACTCGCCCGTCGTGGATCAGCACCCCGTTGAGAACCCCGAGGGTCGCACCGGCTGCGAGAGCGATCAGGATGGAGGGGATGATAGGCACGCCGTGGGTCATGAGCACGGCGACCAGGACGTTGCTGAATCCGACCATGGAACCGACGGAGAGGTCTATTCCAGCTGATATGATGACAATGGTCATCCCGATGGCCACCACTCCGATGATTGCGACTTGGCGAACGAGATTCGATAGGTTGTTAAGTGTTAGAAAGCTCGGAGAGGTGAAAGAGAGAATGACGAAGAAGCCAAGCAGGATGAGGATGAGGATCCCTTCCGCAAAACCCGTGCGGAAGAACTTCACGAACCTGGAAAACGAGAGCGCCCAAGAGTTCGATCGATTCGAGACCGTGTTTAGAGTGCTCACGGTCCCCCTCCGTCGCCACGGTCCACTATGCCCGAGGCCAGCCGCAGGATTTTTTCCTCGTCAAACTCGCTTCGTTGAGGAGTCCCCGTCACATTCCCTTCGTAGACGACGATTATCCGGTCGGCGAGGCCCATGACCTCGGGCAGGTACGAGGAAACGAGGATGATGGCGTTGCCCTTGGCCAGGAGCGACTCAATCAGCTTATAGATCTCTACCTTCGCACCGACATCGACTCCCACGGTTGGCTCATCGAAGATGAAGATGTCACTTTCGCGCGACAGCCACTTGGCCACCACCACCTTCTGCTGATTCCCGCCGCTTAGGTTGCGCACCTTCTGCTTGACGGACGGCGTGCGGATGCTGAGGTCCGAAACGAAACTGCGGGCGCGAGAGGCCTCGCGGCCCAGGTTCACGAACCCGGCCCGGGAGATGAGATCATAGGATGCCAGATTGACGTTTATGTCCACCGCCAAGGACATGGCCAGGCCCGCGGTCTTGCGGTTCTCTGGAAGCAAGCCGATGCCAGCGCGGATACCCTTACGCGGCGAATTGATGCGCACCCGGCGTCCCCGGATCTTTATCTCCCCGCGGTCAGAACGGTCCGCGCCAAAAATGCAACGAAGGATCTCTGTCCGCCCGGCACCAACTAATCCAAAGAACCCCAGGATCTCGCCCCGGTAGAGATCGAAGTCGACATTTCGGAAGCTTGGCTCGCGCGTGAGTCCCCGAACCTCCAGGACTTTCTCTCTCCGATTCGGGTGCTTGATTGAGTACATCTCGCCAACGCTGCGGCCCACCATTTTTGTAATCACTGTATCCTGGTCGGTCTCGCAAACTTTGAGCGTGTCCACGCACTCCCCGTCCTTAAGGATGGTCACGCGATCACAAGTGGCGAAAATCTCCTCCAGACGGTGGGAGATATAAATGATGCCGACGTTCTTTCCCCTCAGCTTCCGGATCAGACCGAATAGCTCAGTTACTTGTTCGTTCGTCAGGAGAGCGGTCGGCTCATCGAAGACGATAACCTTGCTTTTCTCGTAGACCGCCTTGGCGATGGTTACCATCTCCTGCTGGGCGGGAGGGAGGTGACGCACGAGCATTCGGGGGTCGATGGAGAGGTCGAGATCTTTCAGAGTCGCGCGAGTCACCTGGTGGATCTTCTTCCAGTCGACCAATCCCAAAGGAGTACGGGGAAGCTTCCCCAGGAAGAAGTTCTCTCCCACCGACAAGTGACGGGAGAGCATGACGTCTTGGTAGACCGCCGCCATCCCGTGCGACTTCGCGTCCAAGGGATTGTGGATGTCCACCTGTTTCCCCTCGATGGTGATACTGCCGGCATCCTTCGAGTATGCTCCCATCAGGATCTTGATCAGCGTGGATTTTCCCGCACCGTTCTCGCCGACCAACCCATGCACCTCGCCCGCCTTGACACTGAAGCTCACCCCCTTCAAGGCCTGGACCCCGGGAAAACTCTTACGAATACCCGTCATGGAAACGATGGTTGCGCTGGATTGTTCTGCCATGCTCTCGATTCCGGATGGAAAACCAAAAGCGCACCCCTTCCGTTGCCGGCTCGCATCCACAAGTTAGCTCGGGCGGGCGGATGTCTACCCTGCTATACTCCGGTCATCTCTTCAGGCGCGTCGGGTCCAGCAGGTCCTGGATATTCTTGTCGTTCATGTTCGCCTGGGTGACCGCAACCGCACCCGTGTCAACATACTTGGGCACGGTTCCCCCCTCAAGGAGCGTCACTGCGGTCGCGCAGCCCTTGTACCCCATGCCGTATGGATCCTGCAGGATAAGGGCTTTCAACGCGCCGGTTTTCAGCGCGCTTACCTCTTCGGGGTCGGAATCATACGCCACCGCTACAATTTTATCCGCCAGGTTGCGCTCGGTGATCATCCGCGCAACTCCGTCTCCGGTATGATTGTTGTCGGCGAAGACGCCGATCAGGGCGTCGCCTTGGGACGTCCCGATGTCCTCTGAAGCCGCAAGCGCCTTCGCTATGTCATTATCTGTGAAGCGCGTCTCCAGCACATTGATATCCGGGGCAATTTCCTTCATACGATCGCGGAACCCCTGGTCACGGTCCGTCAGCACCTGGATGCCTGCCATGGCGCTCACAAGGCCGACTGTGCCCTTGAGCGGGGTTCCCTTGGCCTTCAGGTTGGCAACCATCTGGTCCGCGCAGAGAGCGCCCCCAACCTTGTTATTTGTTGCCAGGAAGGCAGGGATCTTGTCGGAATGTACCTTGTTGTCGATCGTCACGACGGCTATTCCTTGGTCGATCGCGTTCTCAAGGGCCGGCACCGTGGAGTCCGAGCTTGTGGATGCGATGACGATTGCGTCGGGTTTCTTGGAGACAATGTCCTCGAGGAGGGCTACCTGCTTTTCAATGTCTGCCTCAGATTTCGGGCCGTACCAGCTGACTTTAACCTTATCGGGATTGTCCAGGCCGTAGTTGACGGCGCCAATAATCACGTATTGCCAGAAGTCGGAGTCAGTGGCCTTGATGATCACCGCGATGTTGTACGGCTTGTTATGCGTAACACCAGCGGCTGCACCTGCATGGGGAAATACTGCAACGCCCAGCAGAGCGACGATGAATGCGATCAATATATTCTTCATGGTGGGACTTTCTTTTGATTCTCGTGAAGCCAACGGCTTCGACCGGGGGAACCTTGCGAAATCACTACATCACCTTTTTTTCGCCCTTGACAAGCACTTTGTCGAAGCCAGACCAGCCCCGTGGATCGCCCGTTCCTGGTCGAACAGTTTGTGCTTTACATGGGTGTTAGTCCCGCTACGGAATTAGTCGAAAAGGCGGCGGCGTTTGCCGGTTCGTAACTTTTGCGATTGCAGTAAGTGCCGCCGCGCATTTTCAGTGTAGAACATCACATGAATCTTGAATTGGAAAATAAAACGGCTCTAGTCACCGGCTCGACAGCCGGAATCGGACTGGCAATCGCCACGAGTCTGGCCCGCGAAGGCGCGACTGTGATCATCAATGGCCGCACAAAAAAACGAGTGAACGAGGCGATCAGCCAAATCCATGGTCAGTACTCGAATGCTAAGCTTGAGCCGCTACCCGCAGACGTAAGCGCGAGCACGGCCGTCGCAGAAACGACCAAAAAATATCCGAAGCTAGACATTCTCATCAATAATGTCGGAATTGGCGAGCTCAAGCCGTTCGAAAAAATCTCCGATAGCGATTGGTTCAGGCTAATCGAAATAAATTTTATGAGCGGAGTTCGACTAAGTCGTTTTTACTTTCCTCTAATGAAAAAGCAGGGTTGGGGGCGAATTCTATTCATTTCCAGCGAGTCCGGGGTCAACATCCCGAGCAACATGATTCACTACGGCGTCACGAAGACCATGCAGATTGCTTTGGCGCGCGGATTGGCTGAAACAACGACGGGCACCGCCGTTACGGTTAACTCGATAGTGGTTGGGCCGACGTCGACCGAGGGAGTGAACAAATTTGTGGCTAACCTCGCAAAGAAGGCCAATACGGGCGTAGCCGAGATAGAAGCGAATTTTTTTAAGAGCGAACGGCCGGGATCGCTATTGCAACGCTTTGCGAGAGCAGAAGAAGTCGCAAATTTGATCCTCTTTTATTCCAGCCCGTTGTCGAGCGCAACGAATGGAGCAGCTATCCGCGTTGATGGTGGCGTTGTGCGCTCGATTCTCTAACCTGCAGCGGAAAAAACGGGACCGGTCAGAATGACGCTCTGTGTTTGGTTGCAGACAATCGAAAAATTCCCGCCTATTGTACGGGTAGTGCCAGTTCCCCAAGGCTCTGCGGCGCATTAATCGATTGATTCAGTGCAGCAGCGCGAGCCGCGGCGTGGAAATCGCCCTGGCTGAACGAACTAAACCGGTGTATGCACGAAGATTCTGCTTCTGTTCTCTCCGAGCCTTCTCTCTACAACAATCGTGAGTTAAGCCTGTTAGAATACGACCAGCGCATTCTCGAAGAGGCGTCCGACCAAAACAATCCGCTGCTCGAGCGCTTGAAGTTTCTGTGCATCGTTGCCTCGAATCTCGATGACTTTTTTGAGGTGCGAGTCGCTGGTTTAAAACAACACCGGCAAAGCAATATTGGCGGGTTTGGCCCGGACGGAATGCGTCCCGGCGAACAACTCGCCGCAATCTCGTCGCGTGTGCGGCGCATGGTGGACGACATGTATCGCGCATGGAACGAAGAGTTAACCCCCGCCCTGAAGGAACAAAATATCATGTTCCTGCGATACGACGAATTCTCACGCGAAGAGAAGCGATACTATACCGACTACTTCGAGAAGTCGGTCTACCCCGTCTTGACCCCGCTCGCAGTCGATCCGGTGCACCCGTTTCCGCAACTGCTGAACAAAAGCCTCAATGTCGCAGTCGAACTCGAGGGAACCGAAATCAGCACCAATCTGGGCGTCGTGCAGGTCCCGCGCATTTTGCCACGGCTGCTTCTTTATAAATCCAAAAAGAAAGAGGTTTACCGGCACATCTTCATCGGCAACCTGATCCAGGGTCACGTTGCTTCGCTCTTTCACGGAGTCGGCGTGAAGGGAGCCTACCAATTTCGAGTCACTCGAAACAGCGAACTGTATCTCGACGAGGATGAAACGGATAATCTCTTGAGGTCCATTGAAATCGAGCTACGCAAGCGAAGCCGCGGAGCCGCCGTTCGCCTGGAAGTCCAAAAGGACTGTCCGCGCCACATCGCAAATCAATTGCTCCAAACCTTCGGGCTGACGGAAGATGACCTTTACGTGGTCGATGGACCTATCAATTTTGCCCGCCTTCTGCCGGTGATCTCAGAAATCGACCGGCCGGACCTCAAGTTTCGTCCGTTTGTACCAGCGATCGTAACCGCGCCCCATGAAGAGGAAGACATCTTCTCGCAGATCCGGCGCAAACCAATCCTGTTGCATCACCCCTACGAAAGTTTCCAGACAGTGATCGACTTCATCGAGCAGGCGGCGGAAGATCCGGATGTCCTGGCGATCAAGCAAACGATTTATCGGACAAGTGGGGATTCGCCTATCATCGCGGCGCTGGCTCAAGCCGCGCAAAGTGGAAAACAGGTCACAGCGGTGATCGAGCTAAAGGCGCGCTATGATGAGGCCGCAAATATAAAGTGGGCGAAATTCCTCCAGGAAGCCGGAGTCAATGTCGTCTACGGCATCGCGAGCCTGATCACGCGAGCGAAACTAGCCCTGGTGGTCCGGCGCGAAGGAGATGACATCCGGCGCTACCTGCACATTGCTACCGGGAACTATCACCCGTCGACTGCAAAACTATACGAAGACTTCGGCTTACTGACGTCCGATCCGGAAATCACCAATGACAGCGCCGAGCTTTTCAACTGGTTAACCGGCGTCTCCGTCTTCCCTGACTTAAAGAAGATCAAAGCGGCCCCAAAGTTGCTTCGCGAATTTGTCCTCGATATGATTCATCGCGAGACGGAGCACGCAAAAAGCGGGAATCCTGCGGCGATTTTTGCCAAGATAAATGCGATCGTAGATGAAGAAGTCATCAAGGCGCTCTACCTCGGGTCCCAGGCGGGGGTACAGATCCGGCTAGTGGTCCGTGGTGTCTGTTGCCTGCGTCCGGGGATTCCGGGAGTAAGCGAAAACATTACCGTGCGCAGCGTCGTTGGCAGGTTTCTAGAGCATGGGCGAATCTATCGATTCGAAAATGCCGGCAATTCGGAGACGTATCTCGCAAGCGCTGATTGGACCGCCAGAACATTTTTTAGCCGTGTAGAAGTCTGCTTCCCGGTGGACGATCCCGATTTGCGCGAGCGAGTCGATAAAATGGTAGATATTTATTGGAGTGATAACGTAAAGGCGCGCGAGTTGAGAGGAGACCCGACCTATGTTCGTCGAGCGGCGATCGGGACACCGGTCGACTCCCAGGCATATTTTCGCGAAGAAGCGCGCCGACGCAAAAAACCGCACGTCGACGTCCGATCCCTGGTAATCCGGCCAAAGGTCAACAGCGGCAACGCAACTCAACAAGAGCAAAAATTAGGGCAGCCCGCGTAAAATCAATTCGTCGACCTCCTCCCGCGTCGGCATCGAAGGCGCCGTTCCAGCTCGGGTCACCGAGATCCCGGCAACCGCGCATCCATACACCGCCGCCGCTTCCAGGCTCTTTCTTTCCGCGAGAGCGACGGCAAATCCACCTGCAAACGCATCGCCGGCGCCAGTCGTTTCGACAACTGGTCCATATCGAAACGCAGGAATCTGTCGCGAAACCGAAGGGCCCTTTACGAAAACACCATTTTCGCCCAGCGTCAGGACGACGTTCGGAACACCGAGGGCGATTAATCGATTAGCGATTTTTTCCACATCATCGAGTTGACCGATCAACTTTTCGCCGAGCAACCCCAGCGCCTCGTTCTCGTTCGGTGTCAAGAAATCCACTTTCCGAAAGATCTCCTTTGGCACTGGAATCGCCGGCGCAGGATTCAGGATTACCGGCACGCCCGCTTCATGAGCGATCTCGATCCCGCGGATCGTTGGCGGGATCGGCAGCTCAAGCTGAGTCAGAAAAATATCGGAAGTTACAATCTGCTCCCTAGCCGCTTCAACCTCGGCGACCGTTAAATTGCCGCATGCACCCTGCACAACGATGATGGTGTTCTCGCGGGTCTTTTCGTCGACCACAATCGTCGCCGTGCCGCTGCTCTCTTCAGGATCCTCATAAATCCGATCCAGGCTCATCCCGTGTTCCTGATAGAATTTGCGGGCCATGTCGCCGAATGCATCACGTCCAAGTTTTGTAATCAGGCGCACTTCGCTGTTCAACCGAGCCGCAGCGACAGCCTGGTTCGAACCTTTGCCTCCCGGACCAAGCTTAAACGCGACTCCAAGGATCGTTTCGCCCCAGGCCGGCATCCGCGCCGTCAGACAGGTCAAATCCGCGACAAACGCACCCAAGACGCATACTTTTGGCTTCGCCACCGGAGTCTCCTTTCCGTTACTGGTTGAGAACAACGCCCTTCTTGATCAACACGCAACCATACGGCCGCTGTTCTCCGGTGGCGACGACGGCAAACGCATTCCTGGCCCTTTCGTAAAACGCGTGACGTTCAAGCTTTGACAGCGGCACATGTTTGCCCTCCTCCTGATCAATTACCTTCTGGAAATCCTGTTGTACATCCGGGACATGATCTGGCTGGCCGACGACTTCCATTCGCAAAGCAGGGTCGTCGACAAACGTGTCGAGCGGGAAGAGGCACAGGCAGGCTTCCAGCACCGCTGGAGCGGAAATACCGTCCAGCCGGACAAGCCGTTTTGCCATTGTAGCGGCTGGAAAATGAGCGTCGACAATCGCGAGATCGTCGCCGTGCCCCATCGAAGCCAATGTATGGAGTAACTCGGGTGTATGTAGCGGACTGAGGTTCTTGAGCATGGTCTGTTCTTCTATTTGATGGCGCCCATCGTAAGACCCCTGAAAGCACTGCCGACGGCCAGTGTAAAGGCTCCGACAAGAGCGCCAATAGTATTTTTGTTCATACGGGGGGTGTGGGAACTCGGTCAGGTTCATCGACACGTTTTGCCGGACTTCGTCTACCGAAGCCCAAAAAATAGCGATCGATCCGAACGGCGTCGAGCAAGCCATCCGCCTATTCGGAGGATAGAAGCGCTGCGCAACTGTTGCAGTTTCCTGCATTTGTTGGATTGCTGCAATTAAAATTGCGACCCGTTAGAAATCCCAAAAAAGCGAAGGCCACCTCCTGCAGAGGCTTGCAGCTCGAGGCGTTAAACTTCGCGATTCGCTTTGTTGACAATCCAACCCCAGAACTTACGGTTCGCTAAATGATGCTATAAACATCATTTGAGCAAATTTACCAAGAGCCCCGGATTGCAGAAAAGCTTGATGACGACCAAACGTAAAGCAGGCAAACATTCCCCGGAATCCCAACACGGTCGACTGAGAGTCTCTTCCGATGAGCAGCGCGAGCATCTCATGGTCCAAGCCGCAAAGTTGTATCATGACCTCGACCGGACCCAGAGCGAGATCGCAAAGGAACTTGGGTTGACTCGTTGGCAGATTGGCCGTCTGCTCAGCGACGCCAGAGCGCACGGCGTCGTCCGGGTCGATATCGTCCCGAGATCGCCGCGCAGGCCGAACCTCGAAAGCGAACTGCAAAGGCGCTACAAACTCCGCGAAGCGGTTGTCGTTCCGGTAACGCTCCAGAACGAAGGAATCATACTGGATAGCGTTGCGCTTGCCGGCGCGCAGTTTATTGCCGCGCTCTACCCGAAACCGAAGATGTTCGGAATATCCTGGGGCCGAACGATGGCCGCCATGGTCCGGTGGATGCCATATGGTTGGAACCAGGGACTTCATGTGGTCGTGCTTAACGGTGGGACCGGCCGGACCAGCTCACCGACCCAACCGGTCGATGTCGCCGTACGCCTCGCCAATTCTGCCGGCGGATTCGCAACTATTCTTCCCGTTCCTGCGATCCTCGGGTTGCGGTCCACAAAGGATGCGCTCGAACAGGATCCTGTCATCGCGAGCGTCCTTGCGTTGGCAGAAAAGGTGACAATTGCCTGCTTCACGATGGGTGCGCTTTCTGCAAAATCGGTCCACGTCGAGTCCGGTCACCTGACCAAAAAAGAGGTCGCGTTGCTCCGTAAGAAAGGGGCAATCGGAGATATTCTGGGACGCTTTATCAATGTCGATGGCGAAATCGCCGATCGCGACATCAACGCGAGAACCGTTGGACTCGATCCTGCCATGTTGCGTCGGAAAGAATATTCAATCTGCGTCGCGGGCGGAGAATCAAAACATCGCGTTATGCGAGCGGGGCTCCGAGCCGGTTACTTCAACGCGCTGATCACGGATGAAAAAGCCGCGCGCTATCTTCTTCAAAATGGATAGATTTAATCCTTCGTCCACGCTCTCAGTTCGAGGAACCTCTATGCGAACGACATCGGTCGACAAGCCGGCGACAGTCCGCCCACCGAAAAAGCCGGGACGAAACAGCGGCACTCCGTTGGACCTGGGATGGCTCAAGCAAGTTGCGGTTAACCGGAGCGCAGCGGAACGACGCACCACGACACTCACTGCGCGACGCACAGTCAAAAAGCAATGGCAGGCGGCCTGGCTGCTGAAAGCGGTCAGTTGTCTCGATCTCACGACGCTTGCCGGAGACGACACACCAATGAGGGTTCACCGGCTCTGTGCCAAGGCTCGACATCCAGTCCGAGCCGACCTGCTCAAAGCCATGGGAGTGGCGGATCTCGGGATCACCGTCGGAGCGGTATGCGTCTACCCCAGTATGGTTCCGCACGCCGTCCATGCGCTCGAGGGGTCCGGCATTCCGGTCGCTTCGGTGGCAACTGCTTTTCCCGCAGGTTTGTGCCCAATGAGCTCGCGCCTTGAGGAGATCCGTTATGCGATCCGCGAAGGTGCTGCCGAAGTCGACATTGTCATCTCGCGGCAGCATGTCCTGACCGGGAACTGGCAGGCGCTTTACGATGAGATCGCTGCTTTCCGCGAAGCGTGCGGCGAAGTACATCTCAAAACGATTCTAGCCACCGGCGAACTCGCAACACTCCGGAATATCCAGAAGGCCAGTTTCGTCGCTATGATGGCCTGGGCTGATTTTATCAAGACTTCCACCGGGAAAGAGACCGAGAACGCGACTTTACCGGTAAGCCTCACAATGGTACGCGCCATTCGGGAATACCGGGAAAGGACCGGGCACAATGTCGGGTTCAAACCAGCCGGCGGCATCCGGACGGCAAAAGATGCAATCTCATGGTTAATCCTGATGAAGGAAGAACTCGGTCGCGACTGGCTGGAGCCTGAGCTGTTCCGGATCGGCGCGTCCAGTCTTTTGACCGATATCGAGCGCCAGCTGGAACACTACGTGACCGGACGTTACTCCGCCCAAAACCGTCACCCGATGCCCTGATACCTCCCCTGCCCATGAGCACTGTCAGAAAGATCTTTGAAACAATGGAATATGGGCCGGCGCCCGAAGAGGTTGACTTGGCGTTAAACTGGCTGGAGGAACATGGGCGCGCAATCCAGCCGTTTATCAACGGAGAGTTTGTTAAATTCATCGATGAGTCCTATTTCGAATCGATCAATCCGCGCGACGGCACATCGCTCGCGCGGCTCGTCCAATGCGGCGAGACCGAAGTCGATGCGGCGGTTGCGGCCGCCAAAGCAGCCTTCCCGCACTGGGCGGGACTGACCGGCCACGAGCGCGCTCGATATCTTTACGCGATCGCTCGCCAAATCCAAAAGCACTCCCGCCTGTTCGCCGTACTGGAAAGCCTGGATAACGGGAAACCGATTCGCGAGACTCGCGATATCGATATTCCACTTGTTGCGCGCCACTTTTACCACCACGCAGGCTGGGCGCAGCTACGAAACGAAACATTGATCGGATACGAACCGATTGGCGTTTGCGGGCAAATCATTCCATGGAACTTTCCCATGCTGATGCTGGCTTGGAAGGTTGCTCCTGCGCTTGCCGCCGGCAACACCGTGGTGTTAAAACCGGCCGAGTTCACTTCGCTCACCGCATCGCTGTTTGCCGAGATACTGCAGCAGATTGCTTTGCCCAAAGGGGTCGTAAATATTGTCACGGGAGATGGCACGACCGGAGAACTGATCGTTCGGCACAAAGAGGTCGCGAAAATCGCGTTCACAGGATCAACCGAGGTCGGTCGAATCATTCGCCGTGAAACAGCTGGAACGCAGAAGAGCCTCTCTCTGGAACTCGGTGGAAAATCTCCATTCATCGTGTTCGACGACGCGGATATCGATGGAGCGGTAGAAGGTGTTGTCGACGCGATCTGGTTTAATCAGGGCCAGGTCTGCTGCGCAGGCAGCCGTTTGCTTGTGCAGGAAGGAATCGCTCCAAAAATGACCGAGAAGCTCCGGCAGCGGATGGAAAATCTGCGTATCGGCGATCCGCTCGATAAAACAATTGATATCGGCGCAATCGTCGCTCCAGTCCAATTGCAAAGGATCAAGCACCTCGTTGAACAAGGGGTCGCGGAAGGCGCCACCTGTTGGCAACCGAGCTGGGCTGTGCCAAAGGAAGGGCTCTTCTATCCGCCGACGCTGTTCACAGACGTAGAGCCTGCGTCGGCACTCGCACAGGTCGAAATTTTCGGTCCGGTGCTCGTCACAATGACGTTTCGAACTCCGAGCGAATCGGTGGAACTTGCGAACAATACCAGGTACGGCCTCGCCGCATCGCTCTGGACTGAGAATATCAACCTCGCGCTCGACGTCGCGCCGAAACTCAAAGCGGGCGTCGTCTGGGTGAATTCAACCAATCTCTTCGATGCAGCCTCCGGGTTTGGCGGTTACCGGGAGAGCGGGTTCGGACGCGAGGGAGGCAACGAAGGGATGTACGAATACCTGGCCGCAACATGGGAGCGCGGCCTCCCGGTCTATGAGCAGGACGAAGCAATACTTCGTCCATACCCGTCAAGCAAACCGGCCAGTCAGACGCGCCGAGAAGTGTTGATTGACCGGTCACCAAAGCTGTATATCGGCGGCAAACAGACACGGGCCGACAGCGGATACAGCTATTCAATTGAAGACACCAGTGGCCAACACGTTTCAGAGACAGGGTTGGGTAATCGCAAAGACATTCGCAATGCTGTCGAATCCGCCGGCAAAGCAGACGACTGGTCTCGGACGACGGCGCATTTCCGCGGGCAGATCCTTTTTTATCTGGGCGAAAACTTATCGGTGCGGGCAGCGGAATTTTCCGGGCGCCTCGCATCGTTGACCGGAGTCAGCCGGCACGACGCCGATTTGGAAGTCCAAAAGACGATTGAACGACTCTTTTACTATGCGAGCTGGGCGGACAAATATGACGGGAACGTGCATCAGACGCCGTTTCGCAATGTCACTCTCGCGATGCGCGAACCCTGGGGCGTTGCCGGTGTCGTCTGTCCGGCCGAACAACCGTTGCTGGCCTTGATCTCTCTTGTGACCCCTTTGATCGCCATGGGCAATCGAGTTGTGGCAGTTCCTTCCTGGCGATTCCCATTGCTTGCAACTGATTTCTATCAGGTTCTGGATACCAGCGACGTGCCGCCGGGAGTCATTAACATCGTAACCGGTCATCCGGACAAATTGGCAGCCGTACTCTCGGAGCATGATGATGTCGCGACCCTTTGGTACGTCGGGTCAGCGCGAACAAGCGGGTTAGTGGAGCGCGAGTCCGTTGGCAATCTCAAGTCGACCTGGGTGAATTACGGCAGACGCCGCAACTGGTTTGATGATCACCAGGCTCAGGGATGGGAGTATCTGCGCCACGCCGTTCAAATTAAAAACATCTGGATCCCGTACGGAGAATAGCCGGAACCGCACCGGCATGCGTTAGTGCGCCTCATGGCTCTTCCAGAAACTCAAATCTCACAGTGGTGCGACCTTCAAACCCGGTACGTCGAATTGCAGGCGCGTGGATCGACCAGTGCCAATGTTTATCCCTTTCTGCTCGATTGGAGCGAGCTACTAAAGACCGTCGCGGAAACCGGCACCTTCCTGCAGCTTGCGTCTGACTTGAACACCACCGATCAAGCGGCGCAGGAACGGCTCTCCCACTTTTACAGGGTGACACAACCGGCTGCCACTATCGCCGACGCCGGACTGCGCCGGAAGGTCCTCGCAGTTCATCAACCGGATATTCCCAATGAAGCGGTTCTGGTTCTTAGGCGCATGCAAACCGACGAAGCTGCCTACCGGGAGGAGAACGTGCAAATCGACGCGGAAGAGTCCGATACCGTTGCGCAATATAACCGCATGACTGGCAGCCAAATGGTGGATCACAACGGTGAGCGTGTCACGATCCCGCAAGTGCAACGCCATCTGCAGGACCCGGATCGAGACGTGCGAGAAAGCGCTTGGCGAGCCTGGCAAAAGGCGAAGCTGCAACTTGCGCCTCAGCTCGACGAACTCTTTCTAAAGCTGCTTTCCCTTCGCCGGACCCTGGCCAGAAATTGCGCGCTCAACAACTACCGTGATTTTGTCTGGCTCAAATTCCATCGATACGATTACAGTCCGGAAGATTGTTATAAGCTCCACCGAAGCATCGAACTCGAGGTCGTCCCGTTTGCGACGCAACTTCTCGAGCGTCATCGCCGCGGACTGGGAGTCGATCGGTTATTGCCTTGGGACTTCTATTGGAAGCTGCCGGTCGATCCTCAGGGCCGGCCACCTCTGCACCCGTTCGATACCGTGACGGAACTCGAAGAAGGTGCACAGAGAGTTTTTAGCACGCTCGACTCGGA
>CAZMNG010000020.1:0-15381 GCA_964567505.1 uncultured Chthoniobacterales bacterium | reverse complement strand
CGATGCAGCCGAAGTATCATGTTGATCCGGGATCCAGCATGGTTCATTTTCGCGCTTCTACACACCATGGTGATCAACGTTCAAGTTCCGGCTTCAACGACAAATTTAGGTCCCGGCTTTGATTGTCTGGGAACTTCTTTGCAGCTCTGGAATTGGATCAAGATCGAGCCGGATAATAATCCAGCCCCGGTTCCTGAGATTGCAGCGAAGGCGGCAGACCTCTTCTTTACGCACACAGGTGAAACCCGATTCCCATTCAGTATTTCCATCGAAGCGGAGGTCCCACAAGCGCGCGGGCTCGGCAGCAGCGTAACCATTCGTCTCGGGGTATTGATGGCATTGGACCGGATCACAAACACCGGTCTTGCGAAGGAGGATGTCTGCAATCTTTGCGCGCAGCTCGAAGGTCATCCCGACAATGCGGCGGCGGCTGTTTACGGGGGATTCACAATCACCTCCAAGACCAGTAACAAGGTGGCACGATTTGACGTCGACCCGCGCCTGAGTTTCGTGCTGTTCATCCCGAACTTCGAGGTAAAAACGAGCGACGCCAGGGCCGTAGTCCCAACCAATTTTTCACGGCAGGATGTGATCGACAATCTCGGGAACGCCACGCTGATTGCCGCAGCGTTCGCTTCCGGGAGATACGAACTATTGCGAAACTCTTTCGGCGACCGGTTGCACCAGCCCTATCGCGAAAAGTTCGTGCCGTTCCTTCCGCGGCTCCTTCGTGCTGCAGACGAAGCCGGCGCCTTAGGCGGATTTCTCAGCGGCTCAGGATCGACCGTAGCATGTGTCACGCTGTCGGATCCTGAGCAGCTTGGAATTGCGCTTGACAGAGCGGTGCCGGGCGAACAGGCGAAAATCCTGATCCTGAACGTAGACAACGCCGGGGCGCGAATCATCTAACTGTAACAGCATGCCGCGGCGACTCGATGAACTGGAGCAGTACGCGATCGAAGTCATCCTCGAAAAGAGGCAAGGATTCCGTGCCGGGCTGCTCCGGGTCCTGTTGCGACTTCTTTCCTTCCTCTATCTCGCGATCGTCCAGGTCCGTCTTTATCTGTATCGAAATCGGATCCTGAAGGAGCGGCAACTTGGGTGCCTCGTGATCAGCATCGGCAATCTCACGGTCGGCGGAACCGGCAAGACGCCGGTCGTGGAGAAGTTTGCCAAGGCTCTCCAAAGTGGCGGGCGCCGAGTCGCTATTCTAAGCCGCGGCTACAAGAGCGTCGATCGTCGCCGCAAAAGCACTTTGTGGGAAAAACTTATCGCTCAAGGATCGGAGAATCCACCCCGCATCGTCTCGGACGGCAAAAGCGTGTTGCTCGACTCCGCGACCGCCGGTGACGAACCGTACATGCTCGCGTTAAACCTCAAAGGGGTCGCCGTCGTCGTCGATAAGGATCGGGTGAAAGCAGGTTTGCACGCCATAAAAAATCTCGCGGTCGACACGCTGCTGCTCGATGACGGCCTCCAGTACCTGCATTTGAAGCATCGCCTGGACATTGTGCTCATTGATCGACAGGCCCCCTTTGGTAATGAACACCTGTTGCCGCGCGGCACCTTACGCGAACCCCCCTGGAATCTGAGGCGTGCCAGTTATATTCTCATTACAAAGTGTGACGGCGAGTCGAACGATGACCTCGTATGCAGGATTCGGCGGTACAATCGGACCGCCGAAATTATCGAGTGCCGCCACAGGCCGCTCTATTTAAAGCATGTTTATAAAGACGAACGGTTGCCGCTCGAGTATCTGACTGGACTTTACATTGGGTCGCTCTGCGGGATTGCTGCACCTGAGAGCTTCGAATCAGGTCTCCGGGGCCTCGGAGCAAATATAGAGTTGTCGCGCCACTTCGCAGATCACCACCGCTACACAAAACGGGAGCTGACCCAATTTCTGCAGCGATGCGTGCGCCGGGACGTCAGCGCGGTGATCACAACGGAAAAGGATGCGGTTCGCTTTCCGGTAATCGATCCTCTCGAGGTTCCAATCTACTACTTGCGGGTCGAAATCGAAATCATCACCGGCCAGAAAACCTGGGAACAATGTCTGGAACGGATCTGCACACCACCTCCCGCGTTGGCGCTTGAAGATTATTACCGATGAGTACAAAAACTCATTGGCAGCCGGTGCCAAAAGTTGGATGCTCCTCCCCCAGAGCTTCCTTTTAAACAAATGCGCGCTCAGATCGTCTGACCGAAGAACTTCGCCACATGGCCGCACGACAACCAAAATTAAAGATCGGCATCGTCGGCGCCGGAACCGTCGTCAAGGCCCGCCATCTACCTGCACTGAGGAAAATTTCGGATGTCGAAATTGTCGCTGTTTGCAATTCATCCTACGAAAGCTCCGAAGACTGTTGCCGTAAATATATTCCGGAGGCGACTCCCTTCGCGAACTGGGCCGAACTCGTTGCGGACCCGGATATCGGCATCGTGTGGATCGCGACCCCGCCTTACCTCCACTCAACGATCGCCGTCTCCGCGCTCGAGGCCGGCAAACATGTCTTCACTCAGGCGCGAATGGCTTTGAATCTTTCGGAGGCTGAAGAAATGTACGCGGCCGCTCAGCGAAATCCGCACCTGGTCACAATGGTCTGCCCGCCTCCCCACGGAATGCGCGGTAGCCTCTTCATGCAAAAAATGCTGGCGGACAGATTCCTCGGCGAACCGCATCACCTTCGCCTGCAGAGTCTATCCGGAAAATACATCGACCCGGAAGCCCCACCTCACTGGAGACAACGCGACGAGCTGTCCGGACTGAACGTGCTGACGCTGGGAATTCACGCCGAAGTAACTCAGCGCTGGTTTGGCCGGATCACACATGTTTTCGCTCATCAGAAGACCGTCAATCCTGTCCGGCACGGTTATGAGATTCGTATCCCGGACCTGGTGATCGTTCTCTGCAGATTCGAGAACGGGATGGAAGGGGTGATGGAGTTCAGCGGTGTGGCATCTTTTGAGGAGTCGGAACGGCTCCAGGCCTTCGGCAGCGAAGGAATGCTGAGCTACGACTTCATCGCGGATCGAATCTACGGCGGACGCCTTGGAGAAAAGAACGCCGTCGAAATCGAAATACCGCATGAGCTCGAACAGCATTGGCGGGTCGAAGAAGACTTTATCGCGGCGGTTAGGTCCCCGGGCGCTATTCAACCGCAGCCCAGTTTTGCTCAGGGCGTCCAGTATATGAGGGTGGTCCAGGCTGTCGCCGATTCGGTCGCTCAGCAGCGCGAGGTCGAGATCGACGGCTGAACCGGCACCTTACTCGATTTCAGCGCCTCCGTCCCCGAGATCAATGGCGGTCGGTACCATGACCGCGTCCCGCATGCCGTGCACGATCTTTTTGTCGGCCGGCACAATCGTGGCGAGCGCTCCGCCGAGTCGAACTTCGTTTTCCGAGACCACAAAATAGTAGGGACAAAGACGGACTCGCCCGACAAGCGTTTGGAGCGAATTGGTCACCGGATTGTAAAACGGCTGTTTAACGAGCCGCCCTTTGAAAAAGCGCTGGAGGATAAACGGCCCGTGGTGGAATGAAGCGATAGCTTTCTCAATGCTTTCGCCCCATTCACGCTGAGGCAGGTCCTGTCCGACGTAGACCCCACGGCTGCCCCAGGCCGCCTCCGAAAAGCCGCTGACCTTCAAAATGAATTCTCTCTGTTTTTGGCTGAATTTCTTCAGCTCGCGCCAGTCCTGAATTTCAAGCGTCGGGATCACCGCCTGATGCGGGACCGGTGCCGGATCGATCACCCAAGTCTGCGGAATCAAGCACTTCAATTTTGTCCAATGGTTCGCCCGCAATTCGCGTCGCCAATACGCCTGCAGCGGTCTTGACCAGAATATGCCAAACCAAAGCTTTTCCTCCAGATACGGTTTGAGCGGCGGGGTAATTCGCAGCCGGCCGGATTGAGCCGCGTCGAACATCGAACCCATCGAAGGCAGGTTCGGAAGATCAAACAGCTCAAAGAACCGGTAAACCGCCTCGGGAGATTGAAAATTCCACGTCTCCGCATCTTCGACTCGCCAACGCCGTCCGTATTTGGCCGTCAATTGGTCGCTGAGCCATTCCATTTCCGGCCGGTAAGTCGCCGACTCTTTCGAGACAGCAATCACCCCTTCCGGCAAGATCGAACGGAATCCGTCGATCATCCCATCTTCTCCGCCCAGAATGTCAAATCCAAGATCGCGATAAGTCTGGTTCAACCACCCGGTAAGACCTATCCCGCCCGGCACCGAATCAAGTTCCGAAATCGCGTACCCGTAGTCGGTGAGAATGATGTCAGGGCGAATCACGCGAGGAATTTCGTACCGATATTTTCTCGAAATGGCCACAAGCTCGGCCGGTTTTCCAGCGTCGAGGTATTCGGCGATCCAGGGCGGTTTTTTGCCCCTGACACTGAGGCGATAGAGAAGGTTCGACGCCTTGACGAATTTGAGCAGCCAATGCCCGAGCCGCTCGAGTTCGTCCGCAAATTGTCGGCTGATCAGAAACGGTTCCGGAGAAATCAGCCACTCCTTCTGTGCGAACAATCCCTTTTCAGGGAACCGCTGGCGCACGCGCTGAATACGCTCTAGAGCGACCGATTGATCCATTTCTTGTCCTACGCCAGCAACTTAAGCGCCCGCCGAACGAGTTCTTCGGTATCCATGGCTTTCTCCCGCGACAGGATCTCGCGGACGGCCCGCTGCGCTTCGACTTGCTTAAAGCCCAAAGAGAGGAGCGCCAAGACTGCATCGTTCGCTTTGGCCTGCTGGTTGTCTTGTCCGGAAGCGGCAAGCTCCCACGCAGCCGCTACGCCAACTTTGTCCTTCAGCTCCAAAACAATTCGTTCGGCCGTCTTTTTTCCGAGCCCGCTGATCTTCGATAAGGCGGCAATATCACAATTGACGACGGCCGCCTTGAACTGCCCGACGCTCATTCCGCTCAGCACGGCCAAGGCAATCTTCGGGCCCACACCAGAGACATGCTGCACGAGGAGCCTGAAAAGATCTCGCTCGGCTCCAGAGACAAACCCGAAGAGCAGGTGCGCATCCTCCCGCACTACAAATTGAGTCAACAATTTCAACCGCCCGCCGATTGGCGGCAAATGATCGAAACTCGAGAGCGGGATCTGAACGAGGTACCCGACGCCGTGGACCGAGATTACGACCTGCGTAGGCAGCGCCTCAACAAGTTCGCCGTCGAGAAAGGATATCATGATGCAGAATAGAAAGAAGTACGCGACAGGGCGGAAACTGCAAATCGAACTGCAGCACGCTCATGCGACGCGGCCATCCGCAGCGAAGCCCTCTCCCGGACTTCACATATCGCTGACCAGATCCCGGTTTTTTGCGAAGTACGCCACGCCCGACCAGAGCGTCAACCCGACCGTAAAGAGGACCAGCGCCATTCCAACGACGTTAAGAGAAGTCACGATCGACGACGCGATCAGGCGGCCAAACTGCTCGAGAACCGTGACCAGCAGCAGATAATAAAGGATGGTTATAATCTGCCAGACCGTTTTGAGTTTCCCCAGTCGTTCCGCCGGAAGCACTTTACCGCGACTCGCCGCGATCAGGCGAAGCCCGGTAATCATGAATTCTCGGCTCAGAATGACAATCACCGCCCATGCGGGGATGCCTCCGACCGATACAAGGCAGATGAAGGCCGCCATCGTCATGATTTTGTCAACCAGCGGGTCCATTAACTTGCCGAAATCAGTGATCTGGTGGAATCGGCGTGCGATGTAGCCGTCAGCGAGATCGGTCAGACTGCTGCAAGCGAACAGTGCGAGCGCCAGCAGCTTGGCACCCGGAAATTGCACGCTGAGCGCGGCCACGAACAGCAAGGTCAGCACCAGGCGAAGAACCGTCAACTGGTTGGGGATTGTCATACTACCTGAACGGTTGCGTACACCGGGTGTTTCCAAATCGGCACGGAAACCTTCAGCCGCTCAATAATCTGGCTGCTTCCTTCGAACGCCGCACGACGATGGCGCGCAGAAACCCGCACGTAGAGTGAGGCCTCTCCCACCCTCACAAATCCGATCCGGTGATAAATGACGACCAGCGGCAATCCATACCGTTCGCTCGCCTCGCCCGCAATCAGAGTTAACTGCCGCTCTGACATCGGCTCAAAAGCTTCGTACTCGATTCCGTCGATGATCCTCTCGTTTTCGATCGTTCGCACCACGCCAAAGAAATCGACCACGGCACCTTCAGTCGGCGAAAAGCGTGCGCACTCCAAATTCAGGGGCTCTTTAGTCAATCGGATGTCGCAATACTGCATTGCCAACCTCCCAGGTTGTCAGATACTGCGAAACAGTTACAGTCATTTCAACCTTTGTTTCCCAACGCATGAACTTATCAGATATCGGCCTGATCGGCCTGGCTGTCATGGGCGAAAATCTCGTCCTCAATATGGAGAGTAAGGGCTTCTACGTCTCGGTTTTCAACCGCACGACCGAAGTGACCGAAAAGTTTGCCGCAAATCGAGGAGCCGGTAAAAACATCGTTGCGACCAAGACAATCGAGGAGTTCGTCGCGAGTCTGGCCAAGCCGCGCAAGATCATGATCATGGTGAAGGCCGGCGCGGCTGTCGACGCGGTCATAGACCAATTATTGCCTTATCTCGACAAGGGCGACGTCGTGATCGACGGCGGCAATTCGCTCTACAGCGATACGCAGCGCCGGGAAGCGGCGTTATCCGCGCAAGGTCTGAACTACCTGGGAATCGGTGTCTCCGGAGGTGAAGAAGGCGCCTTGAAAGGCCCCTCTCTCATGCCGGGCGGAACAAAGCAAGCCTGGGAGATTGTTTCGCCCATTTACCGCAAGATCGCCGCGCAGGTCGACGGGGAGCCATGTTGCCGCTATATGGGCCCGGGCGGAGCCGGACACTACGTCAAGATGGTTCACAACGGGATTGAGTACGGCGATATGCAACTCATCTGCGAGGCGTACGCCATCCTCCACGATGTACTCGGCCTGGACGCCGAAGAATTGCACGAAGTCTTCGACACCTGGAACAAAGGGGATCTGGACAGTTTTCTGATCGAGATCACGACCAATATCTTTCGCCGGAAAGATCCGGAGACGGGCAAACCTCTGGTGGACGTGATCCTCGATAAAGCGGGCCAGAAAGGAACCGGAAAGTGGACGCTCCAATCGGCAATCGACCAGGCCGTCGTCGTCTCGACAATTAACGCAGCGGTCGAAGCACGCGTGCTTTCCTCCATGAAAGACCAGCGCGTACACGCCTCCAAGATTCTGCCTAAGCCTCAGCCGTTCCAATACGCGGGGGACAAGGCAAAACTGACCGATGCAGTTCGCGATGCGCTCTACGCCTCGAAGATTATCTCCTACGCGCAAGGGTTTACACTATTTTCAGCCGCCGGTAAGCACTACCGCTGGGATCTCCACTACGGCGATATCGCGACGATCTGGCGCGGCGGTTGCATCATTCGCGCTAAATTCCTCAATCGAATCAAAGACGCCTTTGATCGAAACCCACAGCTCGAGAACCTGATGCTCGATCCTTTTTTCACCGCAGTGCTGGACAACACCCAGGCAAATTGGCGACTCGCGGTTTCCACAGCGATCCAGGCGGGCGTCGCCGTTCCCGCGTTCGCGGCATCCCTCTCCTACTTCGACAGTTACCGGCAGGAGCGTTTGCCGGCGAATTTGCTACAGGCGCAGCGCGACTACTTCGGCGCGCATACCTATGAGCGAATCGACAAACCGGGAACATTCCACACGGAGTGGCTCCAGTAGCGGGAACCTGCATTAGCGCCTTTTTTGCGGATCCTCGGTGTTCGACGCCGTGCCCCGAGATGTAACCTTTGTAACGATCGGAGGCCAGATGATTTTAATCGACGGAAAAGCCGTGGCAGAGCGGATCAATGACGAAACCCGCCAAAGAGCCGACCGATTGAAGCTGCGTGGAATCGCGCCCGGCTTGGCCGTCGTTCTGGTTGGAGATGATCCAGCCTCCGTCGCCTATGTCCGCAACAAGGACAGAACGTCGCAGAAGCTCGGATTCTACTCCCGAAAAATCGAGCTTCCGAAAGAGACGACGCAAGCCGAGCTGCTGGAGATCGTCCATGAATTGAACGCTGATCCGTTAATCCACGGGATTCTAGTGCAGTCTCCTCCGCCGCCGCAAATCGACGAAGACAAAATCGTGGTCGCGATCGATCCTGCAAAAGATGTCGACGGTCTTCATCCCATGAACGTCGGAAAACTGGCACTGGGCGATCCGGCCGCACTCGTTTCCTGCACGCCACTGGGGTGCCAGCGCCTTCTACTGGAAAGCGGGATCGAGATTTCCGGTGCCCATGTCGTGATCATCGGGCGAAGCATGCTGGTTGGAAAACCGCTCGGACTCTTGTTGATGCGCAAAGGCAAAGGCGGGGACGCCACCGTTACCATCGCGCACTCCCGCACCAAGGATCTTCCGGCCATCGCTCGGACCGCGGATATCCTGGTCGCGGCGATCGGCCGGCCGGATTTCGTCCGGAGCGATCACGTTAAGCAAGGAGCAGTCGTGATCGACGTCGGAATCAATCGTCTTGAAGATCCGACCGTGCCGAAAGGATATCGAATTACCGGCGACGTGGCGTTTAACGAAGTGGCTCCAAAAACGAAAGCGATTACGCCGGTCCCGGGCGGCGTCGGGCCGATGACGGTTGCGATGCTGATGGCTAATACCGTGACGGCCTGCGAGAACCAGGCGTGATATCAACCGCCTAACCATGCATTCATTTCATTATCAGAACGGAAAACTCTCCTGCGAATCCTATCCACTTGACAAAGCAGCTGAGCGGTTCGGTACGCCTCTTTACGTCTATAGCGCCCATACGATCGTCGATCATTATGGTCGGCTCAACCAGGCGCTGCACGAGCTCAACCACGAAATCTGCTACGCGGTTAAAGCGAACTCGAACCTCGCCGTCATCCGGCTCCTCGCCGAACGGGGCTCCGGGTTCGACATCGTTTCCGGCGGCGAATTGTATCGGGTGATCAGAGCCGGCGGAGAACCGTCAAAATGCACATTCGCCGGGGTCGGCAAAAGTCGCGAGGAAATCGAGTACGCTTTGCGCTGCGAAGTTCTCAGTTTCAACATCGAATCAGAAGCAGAGCTGAAAGTCATTGACGGAATTGCCAGGTCGATTGGGAAGCGCGCCCCAATCGCGATTCGGGTAAATCCCGACGTTGCAGCAAACACCCACAAATACATCAGCACCGGCAAAACCGAGAACAAATTCGGGATCGCCGTTGATCGGGTCGGGGAATTGTACGACCGAACCAAGACGATGAGCAATATTGCGATTCGCGGTGTGCAGATGCACATCGGGTCGCAGATTACCGAAACCAGACCGTTCGTTCAGGCAATCGAAAAGATGCTGCCACTGGTCAAAAAACTGAAATCTGACTGCGGCATCGAATTTTTCAGCGTCGGCGGCGGAATCGGCATCGTCTACAAGGGCTCACTTGAAAGCGGCGACAAAGTCTGGTGGAAACAGGACGAACCAAAGCATGCCCTGACCATCGCGGAGTACGCGAACGCGATCGTCCCACTCCTCAAAAACCTCTCCGTCCGCGTGCTTCTGGAGCCCGGCAGATTTCTCGTCGGCAATGCCGGAGTTCTGCTGACTCGCGTCCTGTATGTGAAGAAGACACCGCTCAAGACTTTTGTGATCGTGGATGCTGGGATGAATGATCTCATTCGTCCCGCGTTATACCAGGGCTATCACGAAATTGTCCCTCTTCGAGAACCAAAGGATCGACCGGTCGGAACTGTCGACGTGGTAGGTCCTATTTGCGAAAGCGGCGATTTCTTTGCGCTGGACCGACCGCTGCCGGAGGTGGAAGCCGGTGACCTTCTCGCCCTCATGAGCGCCGGCGCCTACGGATTCACGATGGCCTCAAATTACAATTCCAGACCGCTTCCGGCGGAGGTTCTGGTTTCCGGTAATGATGCGAAGCTCGTGCGCCGGCGGCAGACCTACGCCGACTTGATCAGTCTCGAAACTCCTGATTGATTTTTCGGAGTCGACAAGACGGCTCGAAAGTTTCTGCTTGCTGCAAAATGTAACAAGGCGGCCACACCCTTGCCATGTTCCGGTGCGAGGTAATTCGGGCACCAGTTAGGTGTGAGTCCGGCCATTCCGGCAGCAAACCAATCCTACTTTGGCACCGCTACACGTGCCGGCTCGTAGTTTAGATTCGGTCCGAGCCACCGTTCGATTTCTTCCAGCGGCATCCCCTTGCGCCGGTGATAGTCTTCAACCTGGTCCTTATCGATTTTTCCGACCCCGAAATATTTGGCGTCCGGATGCCCAAAATAAAGACCGCTCACCGAAGCTCCCGGCCACATGGCGAAACTTTCAGTGAGATGAATCCCGGCGCCCTCTTCTGCCCCAAGAAGATCAAACAGAAGGCGTTTCTCGGTATGATCCGGACACGCCGGGTACCCGGCCGCAGGCCGGATCCCTCGGTACGCCTCCCGAATCAAGTCTTCCATTTGAAGACGCTCCTCTTTGCCGTATCCCCATTGCCGTCTCACACGCTCGTGAAGCTTTTCAGCGAACGCTTCGGCCAGACGGTCCGCAAGCGCTTTCGCCATGATGCTGTTGTAGTCGTCATGGTCCGCTTCGAATTGTTTCGCAAGTTCGTCCGCACCATGCCCGGTCGTTACCGCAAACCCTCCAAGATAATCCGCTCGGCCCGAACCCTGCGGAGCAATGTAGTCGGCAAGGGAATGATTAAACTGATCCGCCGGTTTGGCCATTTGCTGGCGTAACGCATGAAGCGTCGTCAGCACTTCGTTGCGAGACTCATCGGTGTACAATTCGATATCGTCGCCCACACTGTTCGCCGGCCAGAATCCGTAGACACCGCGAGCGGTGAACAGCCTCCCTTTCACGATGTCCTGAAGGAGCTTCTGCGCGTCTTCAAAGAGTTGCTGTGCTTGTTCGCCGACATGCGGATCATCAAATATTTTTGGAAAACGCCCGCGCAATTCCCACGTATGGAAGAACGGCGACCAGTCAATGTACGGAACAAGTTCTTCGAGGTTTTGCGTCCGGATCACGCGGCGCCCGATAAACTCAGGGACATCAATCCGCGTTGTTGCCCAGTCGATCGGTGTACGGCGCCGGCGCGCTTCTGCAATGGAAATCAGACGCTTGTCCGCGTTTCGATTCGCGTAATCTTCGCGCAGATGCTGCTGGTCGTCCCTGTTCTTGCTCACGAAGCCGGCTTTCAGCTCGTCGCTGATCAACGAGCTTACGACGCCGACTGCGCGTGAAGCGTCCAGTACATGCACCGTCGGCCCGTGATAGTGGGGAGCGATCTTTACCGCTGTATGCGCCCGGCTGGTGGTGGCTCCGCCAATCAGCAATGGCAAATCAAATTCCAGCCGCTTCATCTCCTGAGCAATATGCACCATCTCATCCAGCGAAGGCGTAATCAGGCCGCTAAGCCCGATCACATCGACCGATGCGCTCCTGGCTACTTCAAGGATCTTTTCGGCCGGCACCATCACGCCGAGATCAAGGACCTCGTAATTATTGCAGGCCAGAACGACCCCGACGATATTCTTGCCGATATCGTGGACATCCCCTTTCACGGTCGCCATGAGGACCTTCCCCTGCGCCCGCGACTGTGGCTGGGAGGCCCGTTCCGCCTCCATGAACGGCGTCAGATAAGCGACCGATTTCTTCATCACCCGCGCGCTCTTGACGACCTGCGGCAAAAACATTTTGCCTGCGCCAAATAGATCTCCAACGACACTCATCCCCGACATGAGGGGTCCTTCGATCACCGCCAGCGGTCTGCCGTATTTGATCCGCGCCTCTTCGGTGTCTGTGTCGATAAAATCGACGATTCCCTTCACCAGCGCGTGCTGCAGCCGTTCCTCAACCGGCGCGGCTCGCCAGGCTTCATCCTTGACCTGAACCTTCGCGCAAGATTTGATCTTCTCCGCAAATTCCACCAGTCGCTCCGTCGCGTCGGGCCGCCGATTGAGCAGGACATCCTCCACCAACGCAAGCAAATCTTTCGGAATCTCTTCGTACACGGCCAGCTGGCCGGCATTCACGATGCCCATATCCAGACCCGCGTTGATCGCGTGATAAAGAAATGCGGCGTGCATCGCTTCCCGCACCACGTTATTTCCACGAAACGAAAACGATATGTTGCTCACACCGCCGCTGACTCGAGCGTAGGGCAGGTTCTCCTTGATCCAGCGCACTGCAGCAATAAAATCCACCGCGTAGTTGTTGTGCTCCTCCATTCCCGTGGCAACGGTCAGTATGTTTGGATCGAACACGATGTCTTCCGGCGGGAATCCGACTTCTTCGGTCAAAATCCGATACGCTCTCGAACAGATCTCCTGTCTACGCCGAAGATTATCGGCTTGCCCCTGTTCATCGAACGCCATCACAACCGCGGCCGCGCCGTACCTTCGGATAAGCGCCGCGTGACTTTTGAATTTTTCCTCCCCTTCTTTCAGGCTGATCGAGTTAACGATCCCTTTTCCCTGGATACAGCGAAGGCCCGCCTCCAGAACGCTCCAACGCGAACTGTCGACCATGATCGGCACCCGGGCGATGTCCGGTTCCGCAGCGATCAGGTTGAGAAACTTCACCATCGCCGCCTCGGAATCGATCATCCCCTCGTCCATGTTGACGTCGATGAGGTTCGCCCCTCCCTCAACCTGTTGCCGCGCCACCGCCAGCGCACCGTCGAAGTCGCCGGCCAGAATGAGCTTCGAAAATTTTGGCGACCCGGTAATGTTGGTCCGTTCGCCGACAAGGCTGAATACGGTTCCCAGTTTGTACGGCTCCAGCCCGCTGAACTGCGCCGTCCGGGCCAGGTCCGGCACTTTCCGTGGAGGGATGTCCTTTACGAGATTTCGCACCGCTGCGATATGCGCAGGCGTGGTCCCGCAGCATCCGCCAACAACGTTCAGCCAGCCCAGTTCTGCCCATTCCCGCAACTGAGGTGCAAGCGACTCCGGCGTTTCGGGGAACCCGGTCGGCGAAAGCGGATCGGGTAGACCGGCATTCGGATAGCACGAAACGTAGATTGGCGATATCCGCGCCAGTTCCTCGATGTATGGCCGAAGCTCTTTCGGTCCAAGCGCACAGTTCAGGCCGACGCTCAGCAACGGTGCGTGCGAAACGGAGATCCAGAACGCTTCGGTCGTCTGGCCCGTCAATGTACGGCCGCTGGCGTCCGTGATCGTCCCGGACGCCATCACTGGCAGCCTGAACCCCAGTTCTTCGAAATGCTCGTCGATCGCGTATAACGCGGCTTTGAGATTCAACACGTCAAAAGTGGTTTCTACCAGCAACAGGTCGACACCTCCCTCAACGAGCGCCGTAACTTGCTCCTTGTACGCACTTTTGACCTGCTGCCAGGTCACTTCGCGTTTGCCCGGATCATTGACGTCTCGCGAAATGGACAAAGTCCGGTTCAACGGTCCCATCGATCCGGCGACATAGCGTTTTCGTGTTGGATCGATTGCCATTACTTCGGCAACGGCTTCCCGAGCCAGACGGGCCGCTGCCCGGTTCATCTCCGGAACGTGTTGTTCCAGTCCGAAATCTTCCTGCGAGATTGTGGTCGCGTTAAACGTGTTCGTCTCGATGATATCCGCGCCGGCCTCCAGATACTGCCGGTGAATGTTTTTGATTATGTCAGGCCGCGTCAGGCTAAGAATATCGTTGTTGTTCTTCAGATGCCTCGGATGGGTCGTAAACAAGGTTCCGCGATAATCTTCCTCCTGGAGTCTGTATTGCTGGACCATAGTTCCCATGGCCCCATCGAGGATCACAATCCGCTGCTCAAGAGCTTCTACGATATCGAACGAAACCGCTGTTTTAAGATGACTGGCCATAAGCAATCGAGTGCAGAAGCTAGCACCAGAGGCAGGGGATCGCAAATAATAGATTGATCCATCTTGATGACTTGATGGGTAACCCTCCGGGACGGGACACTAGATTAGGACGTCAGCCGCAACCGCTGCCACGAACACAACGCTCACAAACGCGTTACTATCAAAGAACGCCTTGTTGATTCCCGCAATATCGAGCCGCGCAGCAGCTCGATGTTCGTAGACCAGCGCACCCATAACCAAAACAAGGGACGTATAATAGATCGCACCGAGGCCGCTCACCCATCCAAAAAGAATGAGGAATCCCAATAGGATTAAGTGCGCGAATTGCGCCAATCGCAGACTGTTGGGCACGCCTAATTTCACGACCATTGAGCCAAGCCCTTTGCGCTTATCGAAGTCATAATCCTGAATCGCATAGATGAGATCGAACCCGACAAGCCAAAACAGAACGCCGAGAGCCAGCACCAATGGCGGAACGGCAAAACGCCCCTGCACCGCAAGCCAGGCTCCGACCGGTGCGACGGCGAGTGCCAGACCAAGAAAGAAATGCGTATAGGAGGTAAAGCGCTTCGTAAGCGAATAGAAAAAGATGATCGCGAGTGCCAGAGGCGAAAGAATGAAGCAGAGCAGGTTAATCGACCAGCTCACGAGCAAAAACAGAATAGACGAAACAATTACAAGCGTCCATGCAACCGACTTCGAAACCAGTTTGTGCCTCCCCGCGGTCCGTGGATTCTCCTTGTCGATCTCCCAGTCCGCCACCCGGTTATATGCCATCGCTGCCGTCCGCGCAAAAACCATCGCCAGCAGTACAAGAAACACAATCCGCAGACTCGGAAAACCGTGCGCAGCAACAATCATGGATCCTGCGGCGAACGGTAGAGCGAACACCGTATGAGAAAAACGAATGAACTTCAGGATTCGCTGAATTTGGTCGATCACAATTGCGAGGATAATAGTGCAAAACCTCACTCAGCGACATTCGGGTCTGTTTTCCCCGGCTCCCAGTCGACTTTGTGGCTGAGCATCGTTTCGCCGTCAAAAACGAAGTAGCCGTGGAAATAATCCCCCGCCAGCGCGCCTCCGAGCCAGAGCTTGTCATCTTCCCACATCTCGTGAAAAGGAAGTCGGTCGACTTCGTACCAGATCGGATCGGCCTCTGCGGTGGAAACAGGGTCTCCATCATATCGGGTTGCGACGAAAACTGTGCAGAAAAGACTGTACCCGTCGATAAACTGAAAGTGCAGCTCTCCGCGGCGCGCCGGATCCAGCAACGTGATCTCCAGCTCCTCCTGGGCTTCGCGCACGATCCCAATCTCCGGTGTCTCACCCGGTTCGAGCCTTCCGCCGACTCCATTGATCTTTCCGGCACCGAGGCCGCGCTTTTTTCGGATCATGAGGACGCGAGCGCCCTGACGAACAAAGCAGAGGGTCGCCGCTTCCTTCGGTTCCCACGTCGACCAGTTAACGCTCGGCATGTTGGGTGGTTCCGC
>CAZMNG010000019.1:0-15628 GCA_964567505.1 uncultured Chthoniobacterales bacterium | reverse complement strand
CGAGCAGCAGACGTCCGGTCGGATGCCCAAGCATCGTGACGTGCCGATTTGCGATCGCGCGGATGATTCGCTGTGTCATCTCCTTCTCGGAGAGCGTGAAAGAAGCGTGTACGCTGGCCACGACGTAGTCCAGTTGAGCGAGGATTTCGTCTGGAAAATCGAGGCGACCGTCTTTTAGTATGTCGCATTCGACGCCGCTGAAGATTCGGAAACTGTCGTCGTAAGTACTGTTTAATTCGCGGATTTTTTCGACTTGGGCCAGCAAGCGTTTTTCGTCCAGGCCATGCGCCTGGAATGAGCTTTTGCTGTGATCGGCGATGCCCAGGTATTCAAGGCCGAGAGCTTGCGCTGCGTTGGCCATCTCCTCGAGCGTATTGTGACCGTCACTTTCGCTTGTGTGATTGTGGAATGTGCCCCTCAGATTGTGTAATTCGATCAGTTTGGGGAGGTCGCCGCGTTCGCCGGCTTCGATCTCTCCATGATTTTCTCGCAGCTCCGGTGCAATGTAAGAAAGGCCCAACGCTCGATAGAGTTCCGGTTCGGTCCGTATTTCTGGAATCGGTTTCGCGCTTTTTTTTGAGCCTGGATCCGGACCTAGGCGGTATTCATTCAGAGTCCAGCCATTTCGGAGCGCCCGCCCTCGCAATGCGACATTGTGTTCCTTGTTTCCCGTAAAATAACAGAGCGCGAACGGGAATTCGTGATTTGCGACCACTCGCAAATCGGCCTGGATCCCGCACTGCAGGAGGACACTCGCCTTTGTGTCACCCTGCGCAAGCACCCGTTCAATTGCCGGGTGGGAAAGAAAATGTTCGATAATTCGCCGGGGTTCCTTGGTTGCAATCAGCACATCGAGATCGCCGATTGTCTCTCTTCCTCTGCGAAAGCTTCCGCCTGCGGCGATCTGGGAAACAGCTGGGTGGCCTTGAAAATGTTCCAGGAGATCGTCCGACCAGATCTTTGCATCTGAAAGCAGGAATCGGCCCGAATGTTTACGGCGCTGCTCGATGGCTTGCAGCAGGTTTGTGGCCGTTTTCGCGCCAAACCCTGGCAGCCCGGCAATTCGACCATCTTTGGCCGCCGCTTCCAGTTCAGCGATGTTTTTGATGCCGAGTTGCTCGTACAAGGCCTTGACCTTCTTGCCGCCGAGCCCTGTGATTTCGAATAGCTCGAAGATCGTCTCTGGGAACTCAGCCTGCAGCTTTTCGAAATAGTCGAGCTTCCCAGTCTGGACGTACTCAAAGATCTTCTTGGCAATCGCGTCGCCGATTCCGTCAAGATCGCCAATTTTGCCTTCGGCGACGGTTGTTTGAAAATTGTCAGAGAAGGTTTCGAGCGCTCTTGCGGCGTTCGTGTAGGCCCTGATCTTAAAAGGGTTTTCTCCCTTCAGCTCCAGCAGCCGTGCGGTCGTTTCCAGGAGCTCAATTGTTTGTTCCTTCGTTTTCATCCTCACTATTTTTGCGGGATCCCGTCAATCTTTACGCCTGCGGAAATTCTATGCCTGTCGAACCAACCCTGGTTGACCTCGAGCGCGTAGGCGACCCGGTCGGAACTGCTCGGAACAATGGATTCGTCCATCGGGTACATCGGTTTGATCTCGAGAATCGTTCCGGTTGAATCGATAAATGCAATTGAAAGGGGGATTTTGGTGTTTCTCATCCAGAACGTCGCCTTCTTTGGCGACTCAAAAACGAAAAGCATTCCTCTGTCTTCAGGCAACGAATCACGGAACATAAGCCCGTTTTCCGACGCCTGGGGCGTGTCCGCGATTTCGGCCGTGAGGGGAATAGTCGAAATTTTGAGGTCAACCGTCCGCAGCCCGAATGCGCTTTCGGCCGTTTTCTGCTGGCACGCGGAAAGCAACAAAACGAAGGCGGCGACGACAATCGGCGCGGTCCGAAAAAAGAACAAACATCTTTCAGATGCCTTGCTTCGCATCGGTCAGTTCCTGCTTGATTTTTAAAGCTCCGTTGAGGGCTTCGTCGAGAGTCTCCCTCATCACGCAGAAGTGGCCCATTTTGCGGCCGGGACGGCCTTCCGATTTACCGTAGAGATGAAGCTTCGCGCAGGGATCGTTCAGTACCGGACGCCAATCAGGCTGGGCTCCACTCGTCCAAAGGTCGCCCAGTAGATTTACCATCACAACGGGGGTTAGCAGCCTCGTAGAACCGAACGGAAGTCCGCACACGGCGCGAAGTTGTTGTTCGAACTGGCTCGTTACGCAGGCATCGAACGTGTAGTGCCCGGAGTTATGCGGCCGGGGAGCGAGTTCATTCACGATTAACTGGTTATCCCGGGTCAGGAAAAATTCCACTGCAATCAGGCCCACCACATCGATGTCGTGGGCGATATTTGTGGCGATTGCCGCTGCGACGCGCTGGACCTCCGGCTCTGCGCGTGCGGGTACGATCGAATAGTCCAGAATGTGCCGTGTATGGACGTTCTCCGAAGGTGGAAAAACGGACGTGGTGCCATCGGAACCGCGGGCACAAATCACAGAAATCTCTCGCTCGAACGGGATCCATTTTTCGAGCACGCTGCGTCCGAATTCAAATGTTGAATAATCGGGGTGATCGCCGGCCCTAATCTTCCGTTGTCCCTTTCCGTCGTATCCGAAGTCTGCACTTTTCAATACCGCGGGCGCGCCGATCGAGGCGAGCGCTGCGTCCAGCCCTGCCTGATCCGAGACCACTGCGAACGGTGCATGCGGATAATGATGCGTGCGCAGGAAGTTTTTTTCTCGCTCGCGGTTCTGGCAAATGTGCAAGACTTCCGAGCGCGGATGAACCAGTTTGGATTGGGAAATCCGGTCGACGACTTCGGCGGGAATGTTTTCGAATTCAAAGGTCACCACGTCGACCGAACGCACAAATGCCTCAAGTAGACACCAGTCGGTGTAGGCCCCGTTAAATTCCTGATCTGAAATCTGGCCGGCAGGGCTGTCCGGTGACGGTTCAAACGTGTGGACTCGATAGCCCATCCGACGCGCGGCGATTCCGAACATTCGTCCCAGCTGCCCACCACCCAGCAGGCCGATTGTCGACCCCGGTGGGATGACCATTTGCATAGACCTCAATCTGAAGAGATGGCGCACGATTCCGCAACGAAAATTCGAGAGCGCCCAGAAACTGGCCGTTTCGTTGAAGCGCGTTGAAGGTTCGGGCTATTCATGCTTATTCATTGGTACGATGTTGCCAGAGTGGGAGATCAAAGCCAGGAGCCGTTATTGCGTGCGAACGGACGAACCTTTTGCTGACGGAGATCCGATTTATACATTTTTATTTCGGGATCGAGATGGGTTCCGGCGGGAGGATGTTTCCGAAAAAGCCTGGCAGAATGCTAGAGCGGATGCTGAGCCATTTTCATTCTGGAAATCGAAGTATCAGGCTCCCGAACCGCCCGCACCGGAAAAGATGCCGAAGGAGTCCGCGGAAGAGCTGTTACGCAAATTAATCATGGAGGATCGGCCCGAGCACGTGAACGTCCGATATGTGCTGGCGATCTTGCTCGAGCGAAAGAGAACATTGAAACAAGTGGATGTTCGCGAGCGCGGATCAGAAAGGATTCTAGTTTATGAACATGCCAGAAGCGGCGAAGCGTTTATCGTCGTTGATCCGCGGTTGAAGCTGGATCAGCTCGACTCGGTGCAGAAGGAAGTCTACGCGCTGCTGGTGCCAAAGGGAGCGGCGGTTCAACCCGAACAATGATGCTTCCCTGGTTCGAAGACTCTTTTCCGCTTTACCTCGCGCCGATGGCGGGAGTAACCGATTCAGTTTTTCGAAGACTCTGCAAGGAATACGGTGCGGATGTGTTGGTGACGGAGTTTGTTTCCGCAGACGGGATTTTGCATCGGAATCAGCGGACGCGCGAGATGATTGCTTTTGCCGAGCAGGAAAGGCCGGTAGGTGTTCAGCTGTTTGGAGCCGACCCCGGGCGCATGGCCGAGGCTGCGAAGTCGGTCATCGACTGGGTGCACCCGGATTTTATTGATCTGAATTTTGGCTGTCCCGTCAACAAAGTCGTCTGCAAGCAGGGTGGATCAGCTCTGTTGAAAGATTGTCCGTTGTTGAGCCGGGTTGCGGCGGCGGTGGTGCAGGCGGTCGCCCCTTTCCCTGTGACGGCTAAAATCCGTCTTGGATGGTGTTCGGATACGATCAACGCCTTGACCACTGCCAGGATTCTGGAACAGACAGGCGTGATGGCTGTTGCCGTGCACGGGCGCACCAAGGAGCAGGGATATTCCGGTGCCGCCGATTGGGATGCGATTGCTCATGTTGCCGAATCGGTGTCAATACCGGTTATCGGGAATGGCGATCTGGGCGAAGTCGATGAGATCGCCGACAGGCTCAAGTCGACGAAGGTCCGCGGTCTTATGATTGGTCGCGCCGCGATGACCTCCCCGTGGCTTTTCCGGCGTGCGAAACACTTTCTGCGAACCGGGGAAGTGTTGCCGAACCCTTCGATTGAAGAGCGATGGGTGCACATCATCAGGCACTGCCGCGCTGCGGTCAACGAGACTGACTCGGAGCGACACACGATGGCAGCATTGCGTGGACGGTTAATGGCGTATTCGAAAGGGATGCCGGCAAGCCATGCGTTACGAGCTGAGTTGCAGCAAGTTATTACCGTCGCGGATGTTGAAGCCATCGCTGAGTGGCATATCGGGTTGCTGAATTCCGGAGACGCCCGCGAACCTGGTCCGATCCGAGAGGATTTATTGGCGTCCGCCGGCCGGTTCGAGCGACTCGTTTGAACGCTCACCGGCGGCATCCCTGTCGGCGGGATCCTCTCCCATCTGAGGCATGGTTGCTTTTGCGCGATGCAGATTCGATATTCGCCAGTGACCGAAGCGGCAGAAATTAAGTATAGGATCGGCAATGAACGTTTGGTGAAAGTAACCAGCAGCGCTGCGGCGAAGCTCTCGCAATTGTTGCAGCGTCAGGGCCGCCCGCAAGGCGCGCTTCGTGTTGCCGTAATTGGCGGCGGTTGCTCCGGCCTGCAATATAAGATGGATCTCGTGGATGGGCCCGTGAACCGGGATATTCTCGTGGAGTCCAACAGCGTTCGGGTGGTTGTCGATCCGAAGAGCGCATTGTTCGTGAGCGGGTCATTGCTCGATTATAGCGATGACCTCCAGAAGGGCGGATTCAAGGTGACGAATCCGAACGCCGTGGCGCATTGTTCCTGCGGGGAAAGCTTCTCTGCATGATCGATTACTTCGCCCTTCTCGGTATTGGGCGCCGACCGTGCATTGGTGAAGAATCTCTGAAGGACGCTTACATCCAGAAGACTGAGTCATCTCGTTCGGACACGGCCAATGTGGAAGCGCTCTCTTCGTTAAATATGGCGTTCCGGACACTTTCTAATCCGGCAAGCCGGACGCAACATTTATTGGCGCTTGAATTTGGAGATGCCACGGGAGGGCAGCTCGGACCGGATCTAGGAGAGCTGTTTGGGACTGTCGCCGGAGCGCTTCAGGCGGTCGATCGTGAGTTTGGGTCGCTGTCAGGGCAAAGTTCGGTATTGTTGCGCGCCATGGCATTACAACGAGTCGATGCGGTCCGCGGCAAGCTCGACGACGCGGATGCCGAATTATCGAGCCTGGAACAGAGTTTGCTCGCGGATCTGCGACGCATCGACCAGACCTGGATTGAGAACCACGCCCAATGCCGCGCACCGCTTGCCCAGGTTGCGCTCAGCCTCACATTTGTTCAAAAGTGGTTAAGCGAAGTGCGCGAAAGAAAAATCCGCCTCGAAGAACTCGCATAGAATTCCAATCGGATGCGTCAGTAATTGTAGCACCTTATGAATGACATCGTCGGCATCGATCTCGGAACAACGAATTCTTTGATCGGCGTCATGGACTCCGGATTTCCGATCCTGCTCGCGGATCGCGATGGCGCCCGCCTAACGCCTTCCGTGGTCTATTTCCCCGAATCCGGTGAACCGGTTGTCGGTGCCGCGGCGAGCCGGATGCGATCGTTGAGCCCGGAGCGTACGGTTTTTTCGATCAAACGACTGATCGGACGCCGGATCGGTGAGTCAGAGAAGGACGATTTTCCGTTTCCGGTAAAGTCGCAGAGCGGCCGAATGCTCGTGGAGGTTGGCGATAAATTGTTCAAACCGGAAGAGATTTCCAGCCTCGTCCTCCGGAAGCTGAAGAACGACGCCGAACTGAGTATCGGGCACGCAGTCACTCGCGCGGTTATTACGGTCCCAGCCTACTTCAATGATCTGCAGCGGCAAGCCACGATGCGAGCTGGGGAACTCGCTGGATTTACGGTCGAACGGATCGTCAATGAACCGACTGCCGCCGCCCTGGCGTACGGTTTAGACAGACTGGGCGATCGGTCGCGAATCGCGGTATATGATCTGGGCGGCGGGACATTCGATATCTCAATCCTCGAGCTCAACGACGGTGTATTCCGGGTCTTGTCGACAAATGGAAATACACGGCTCGGCGGAGATGACATCGATCGCGAGCTCGTCCGACTCCTGATCGAACGGATCACGGCCCGCAACCCGGAATTGCGGGCGCAGCTCGAGAACAAGCTTTTTGTCGCGAGACTTCGCGAAATCGCGCAATCGGTAAAGGTCCGCTTGTCGACCGAGGATATGGTTCAAGTCGAGATCCCGTTCCTCTCAGGCAACCACAGCTTCTCGTATAACCTCAGTCGTCAGGAACTCGAAGCGATCGCTCGGCCAATCATTCGGCGCACCCGGGCGCATTGCCTGCGGTCGCTCGACGATGCTAAGCTCGATCCTCTGAAGCTTGACGAAGTGATTTTGGCCGGCGGGGTAACCCGGATGCCAATCGTGAGGCAATTTGTCGCCGAAGTTTTTCAACGACTGCCGAACATCCAGCAAAACCCCGATGAGGCTGTCGCGGTTGGCGCAACGATTCAGGGCGGCATGCTTTCGGGCCAGATTCAAAATGTCGTCCTGCTCGACGTGACCCCGCTTTCTCTCGGGATCGAGACCTTTGGGGGACTGATGAATGTCTTGATCCCTCGCAATTCTACTATTCCATGCAAGGCGGGAGAAATGTTTACGAATGCTGTAACGAATCAGACGGCGATGCAAATCGTGGTCTTGCAGGGCGAGCGCGAACTGGCAAAGGACAACTGGGAACTTGGGCGATTTGAGCTCGAATTTGAGCCGGTATCGAAGGGGCTTGCGAGGGTCGGCGTCCAGTTTGAAATTGATTCCAACGGTATTCTTCACGTCCTCGCACGCGACGTTCAAACCGGACGCCAGAAAATCATCGATTTGCACAGCGCCGTCGATGTCGCCGATGAGGCGGTCGAAAAAATGATAGGAGAATCTCTTGATCATGCGTTCGACGACATGGCGGAACGCCTCTGGACGGAAACAGTCTTGAAAAGCAACGAGCTTCTACCGGCAGTCCGCAGCGCGTTGACGCTCGTTGGCGATCAGCTGGAACCGGATGACCAGCGAAAGATCAACGCGCTGGTCCTTGAAGTCGAAGCTGCCCTCAAAAGTCACGACCCGCGCCGACTGAAGCAGGCGAATAGCGATCTCGACGAAGGGACCCAGCAGCTTGCAACCCTGCTGATTGATCGAGCCATGACCGAAGCCGCCAAGCGGAAGCGCTGAGCTTGCGTCCTGTCCCTCAGATACAGCTATTGAGACTGCTGGAGCCCCGCACCCGGCTCAACCTTTGTGTTGAAGTTGATCTTGGGCGGTACGGTGTCGCTGATGTTCCAGTGCGCTGCGCCATTGTATGCTCGAATCTGCGTGAAGCCTTTGTCCGCCGGATAAGCCTTGATGATGGTGTCTCTCCAAAACCGGCCGCTCGGCGTTGTCTCGACATCAACTGTCAGAGGTGCGTCGCCGACGTAACGACCATTAATCTCGATTTTGGCACCGGACGGATTGGAGGTAATCTCGATCTGCTGTCTCGGCCGCACGGCGCTCTGGTGCGAAGCGCACCCGGTCAACACGAGAACAACCGACGCCAGAATCAGAGGGAAACCGTTGCAAAAAGATCGACGCGCCCGACACATGGAGTTGGCTTATCAAAAAAATCCCTGGTTCGTCTCGCATATTGTCAATGAAAGTTCAGGGCGCGACCGCATTGCAATGTATAAGTTCGCCGCGCCCAGCTGTGCAAACCAACCGGTCTGGCTTACCCCGGGACCGCTCTTCATTTTCCAGGGTTCACCACTAGAGCCTCCGGTTCAGAGAGTGTCGAGAATGTCGTCGATTTCGACCCGCTTTTGCGCGGCGACGCGCTTCAAAATCGCCAGCAGCAGGTCGACTGTTGTCTTCTCCCGAAGCGGCACGGTGAGCCGCTGAAATCGCGGGTTAGCGGTCTCGAGACGCACGTGGTGGCCAATCTGTTTGACGATGTGGTAGTCCCAGTGCCTGCACAGGCAGCTGACCAAAGCGTTTCCGGGTATTTCAGGCGGCGTTCTCAAGCGGCAAAGACAAACTGAGAGACAACCTGGACCAGACGGACCTCGAATTTGTCGGCTTCGTCGTCAAAGAAATGTGCCCGGATCGCTTCCAGAGCATTGAC
This sequence comes from uncultured Chthoniobacterales bacterium, assembly GCA_964567505.1. GTDB lineage: Bacteria > Verrucomicrobiota > Verrucomicrobiia > Chthoniobacterales > JAFAMB01 > JAFAMB01. The sequence goes on along the minus strand of CAZMNG010000019.1, from coordinate 7,086 downwards.
CTTCAGGTCTTCAAGGTCGGATCCCTCGGTGAATATGTCGTCACCGATTCCTGTCGCGGTCCAGCTTCCGTTCTTCTGCTGAGCCACTTCCAAAACTAAATGTTTCAACACCATCGAAATAATACAGCTTATAACACTGAGCACCTGGAACGGAATTTCGCAAGGGGATTGAAACTTGGATGCATTGTCGATGGCACGACCGGGTGTCCAGCCAGTCAACGGCTTAATCGGATTAGTCCGTTTGGGACGCGACAGCTGATCAGCCCTTTTGCTCCACAGATTCGAAATCTTTCCGCATCCTTCGAAGGGCCTTTTTCGAGCCGTTCACAATTCCGGGATAATCCTTCTTAAAAGTGTATTTCAATGACGCGGCGCTACGTTCAACGAGCACGTCCGAATTGACTCGGTTCAGCAGGGTGAATCCTTCGACTTCCATCGGTTTGAACCCACTATCCCGTTCGTAGGTAATCGTTACGCAACGGCCGTCGTGGAGCCCGCAGGAGATCGCGATGCCTTCCTTCTGGAAATCGATCAGCTTGCTGAAATAAGGATTATATTTTTCGCCGGAACGGACCATGACCGGTTTTCCATACCGTCCCTTTAGTTCTGACTCAGTATCTCCCAATCGCCCGAACGCGATCCCTGTCGTCGCGATTGTCAGTAGAATGATTATAAATGACCTCATGCGTTGTTTGCTTATGAGCGTTGGACCAGCAACTTAGCCACTTCCCCCATGTGCACAAGCGGTGGGGATCGAGAATGCGTTTTTTGGTAATGTTATTTTTGCGGGATTAAAAAGCCGATCCGCGCAATCCGTTTCTCAAAGCCATTCGCCGGTGGCGGAATCCTGATGTATGGAGTGGCGTATGGAATATCGTCAATTAGGGCAGTCCGGCCTGATGGTTTCCGTGCTCAGCCTGGGCACGATGACTTTCGGTGGCCGCAGCAATTTCAGCAAAGTAGGTGCGACTGATGTCGCTGGTGCCCGGCGCCAGATTGATCTCTGTCTCGAGGCAGGCGTCAATCTGTTTGACACGGCAAACGTCTATTCGGCCGGACTGTCCGAAGAAATTCTTGGCGAAGTTCTGGAAGGCCGCCGAGACGATCTCCTGGTTGGAACTAAGGCAAGAATGGTCGTCGGGTCCGGGCCAAACGATGGCGGCGCCTCCCGTTATCATCTCATTCGTGAATGTGAAAAGAGCCTCAAGCGGCTTCGAACAGATCGAATCGATCTCTATCAGCTCCACGAATGGGATGGAAAGACCCCTTTGGATGAGACCCTCGAAGCCCTGGACACTTTGGTTCGATCCGGAAAAGTGCGTTACATCGGGGCTTCAAACTATTCAGGCTGGCATCTGATGAAAGCGCTCAGCATCTGCGATCGGCGTGGCTACTCCCGGTTCGTGAGCCAGCAGATCTACTATTCGTTACAAGCCCGGGACGCTGAGTACGAGCTCGTTCCGATCTCGATCGACCAGGGACTCGGGATTCTCATCTGGAGCCCGCTGGCGGGAGGGCTTCTCTCCGGAAAGTATCGCCGTGGCCAACAGGCGCCGGACGGTTCGCGCCACTTCAATAACTGGGGCGAACCGCCGATCCATGACGAGGAGCAACTCTATAATATTATTGATGTTCTCGTTGAAATCGCCGGGACTCGGAAGGTTTCGCCGGCGCAGATCGCTCTTGCGTACTTGCTTGGGCGTCCGGGGGTAACTTCCCTCGTGATCGGCGCCCGGACCGAGGCTCAGTTAGCTGATAACCTGGCAGCGGCAAACGTGACGCTTTCTCCGGAAGAAACGAGCCGGCTCGATGCCGCCAGTTTGCCGCGTTTGATTTACCCGTATTGGCACCAGGCAAAGACCGCGAAAGAACGGCTCAGTACGGCCGACCTGGCATTGATTGGCCCATACCTGCCGAAATAAGGACTGCATTTGACTATGGACGCGCTCACGAACGAAAAATGCACAGCTTGCCGTCGCGACTCACCACTCGTGACGGAGACCGAGATCGAGGAACTCAAACCGCAAATCCCGGATTGGACAATCATTGAACGGGATGGAATCCGACGGATCGAGCGAGTTTATCGCTTCGCGAACTTTGCCGACGCACTGGTTTTTACCAACCGCGTGGGGGCGCTCGCCGAAGAGGAAGGACACCATCCCGCGATCCTGACAGAATGGGGCCGCGTGACGGTTACCCTCTGGACCCACAAGATCCGGGGCCTCCATCGCAACGATTTTATTCTGGCTGCGAAGATCGATGCACTTTTGACATGATGACCTCCTGTTGCGCTCCGACGAAAATGAAGAATGCAATGAAGATCAAAAATGGGCTGCCGCGGACTCCGAAGAACGTGATTCCCAGGTAGCTCAGAATGCCAAAAAATGCGAATAGGACGGCAAGGCCCTGGCCGATCCAAGCGGCGATTTGCGTTGCTCGCATGTAAGGCATTGCCATCGCGAGCAAGGCTCGCAGAACGCGGCCGCCGTCCATTGGGAACGCCGGAATCATATTGAATATCACGAGCATCACGTTGATGGCAGCCAGCTCGCCGAGCAGCTCAATCCTCGGATTCTCGAGGCGGTCAATCTGCAGGAGTTCGGTTGTCCCGTGAATCACCGAGAGCAGGACCGCCGCGATTATCACGTTCACGAGCGGTCCGGCGATTGCAACAACCAGTTCCTGCCACGGCTTATCCGGAATTCAACTCAGCCGGGCCACGCCACCAATCGGCAGCAACGTGATATCTGGAGTTTTGATCCCGAATTCCCGAGCGGCAAATGCGTGACCAAACTCATGCAGCAGGACGCAGGTGAACAGGGCGAGAATGAAGAGAACGCCTTGTATCGCACCGGAGAACCCTGCCAATCGGTAGTAGGTGATCCAGATCCATGCCAAAAACAGCAGGAAAGTCACGTGGATCCGGACTTGAATCCCAAAGACGGTCGCGATTTTCAGCGATGAGCGCATGGTATCCAGTCGGTTTTTGGAAATGCCGGCGCCATCGCGCCCAAATGTGTGCCCCAGTAGATTTGTTACCCTATCGCACCTTTGCTACTCTGTCGCGAACCCGAAAAGCCGTCGGTCGCGGGTCTCGATCGCTTGTTTCCTGGAGTTGGACGCCTGAGACGCTCACGTCTTCCGTTGATATGCTCCGAACAAACCTCTCCAAGCAAAAGGCGCCGGTGATTTACCGGCGCCTTTTGATTTGGTTTGACCGTCAATATTCTTCGATCGACTAGAATTCGACTACGGCATCGAGACCGATCGTCACCTGGTTCCGCTTGGTATTCCCGTCGAACGGAGCGAACTGACTGGTCAGTGCCTGGTCATAGCGAACTTCCGGGCGTATCAGTAATCCCGCGAACGGTTTCGGCATAGGCGGTTTAAAAGTTACACCCCCGGTAAGTTCGAGGTAGGTCGTATCTCCACCGCCAAGGTTGCTTGGATCAAATGGAACAGCTCTGCCTTGAAGAACGATATGAAGATAATCGTTGTTTGCTCGAAACTGGGCAACGTAGAATCCCCCTGAATCCCGAAAAATCTCACCGCGAAACCCTAATTGCAGCCAATCATTAAGGGCATAGGTGAAATACTGCGCAACACCACCACCCCATTTGCCGCCGTCTACGCTGTCAACAACGAGGTTCATATCGGTAATGGACGTAAATGCACTGTTAATCTTCCACGTCGTCGTGATATCGTTGAGATAGCGATAATCATGATTGTTACCTGGGTTTTCCGGGCCGATGTGGGTAAGGGCCAGCGTCGTCAGATTTCCGCCGAGCAAATTTAAGCCGATCCCGCCTTCAAATGCGATAGATGCGTTGTTGTCAGCCAAGCTTACGTTCTCTCCGCGGTTTATACCTCCATACAAATCGACATAGTTATTTACGTGCAATGTTGCCAGGCCGCCCGTGTCGTTTTCCGGGATCCCAAAGTTGAAAATGTAACTGTGGCTGTAGAAGACGTTAGTCCGCGGATCGAGCGTCTCAGCTGACATTGGATCCTGATATTTACCCCCTTTAATATCCAAGCCGTTCGTACCTGGAATCGGTATGTGCAAGCTGACGGAGAGTTCCGGGAAATCGGGTTGGAGTATATAATTCGACGTTGTATCCAGAAGACCAAGCGATTTCGAATAGCGCGTGTCGGCGCCGTACATGAACCAGCCTTTGAATCCCCAGTCGAACCCGGTAACAGTAGGATCCAGGTCCCGTTCTGCAACGACTGAGACCTGATTCAAGACCACCTGGTTGGCACGGTCGGTGTAAAGTTGACCGAAGTTGTGGTTATCGACCGGATTTTCCGTGTTGCCGATGAAGCCGCCTTCAATCCAGCCAGAGATTTTAAAACGCGGTGCGGGTGGCGTTGGCGAAGGTTGCACAACGGGCTTCTTCGCTTCCTTGCCGTCGGCTACCGCGGCGACTGCCGGGCTTGGAGCCGGCGTTGCCTGCTGTGCGTAGCACAAGCCAGACGTTAGTGCGTATCCTGCAATGCCCGCAGCAGCGAGCCATCTGAAGAGTTTTGATTCGTTATTTATTTTCATGTGATTGGCAAAATTCCCGTATTGCCAAGGTTAAGGTGTGTCCGGTTCGGTGGGCCGAACACCGGCGCTCCAAGTCGAGCAAGTTCCGGGCCTAACGAGTTAAAACCCTGACCTGTTTACCGCTTACAGGTCAGCTTTTCGAGGGAGAAACCTTGTGCCGATCGGTATACGTGCGTCTCGGAGGCGCTCTGCTTCCCAGTCGCGACAGAGCCAATCATTCGGTCGATGTATAATTTGAGTACTTTGCCCGTATGGGTTGGATAAAATTCGTCAGGTGCAGCGTTCTCGCCAAACGACCCGCTCAAGGCGTGTCGCATGGGTCTTGTTCGCGGCAGTTGGGACCGGTCTCGCCAGAATGTCTCTGCTGGCACACGGAATGCTCGAACGGCGGCTTCTGGAAATTTAGAATTCCTGGACCGCTGCCACCCTCTATGTCCGAATACATTCAAGCCCTGGTCCGGCTTCCGCTTTGTGCGGACGCCTTTTTCGTCGATGACACGACCGTGATTGTGTGTTCGATGATTCCTTGATTCTCCTTTGCGCGATTCCAATGTCCCTAAGTTATTTCTGCGAAACCCGATCTTCATGCGGTACCCGAGCCGCTGAACCTTCTGCATGCGATTAAGTTCAGAATCCAAATCGTCTGTAGGGCCGGTGCGAATAATAAACGAAGATTGCGTCGGTTATTGGCAACCGGAATCTGAGGCCGAACGGCTCGAGCGCGGAGCGATTGCGGTCTTGGCCGATGGGGTAGGCGGCCATGGGGACGGCGAAGTTGCGAGCAAGATGGCGCTTGAAACCGCGATTGCGACCTTCCAGAGGATGAACCCGGCTAATCCGCCGAAACAGATCATCAAACAGATTTTCGACACGTCGAATCTCGAAATCTACGAGGCCGGGATGCGGGACCGGCAGGGAAGCAACCGGATGGCAACCACACTTTCGGTGTGCATTTTTAGGGATAAGGAACTGTTTATTGGGCATGTCGGCGATACGCGCGTCTACCTCGTGCGAAGGGAGAATATTCGCCGTTTGACCGATGACCATTCGTACACGGCGATGCAGGTCAAGCTTCGGTTGATCAGCGAGCACGAAGCGAAGGCCAGCCGGCTCCGTTCAATGCTCACTCGAAGTCTGGGGCATGAGCCGATCGTCCATTTCGACTACAAGCATGTCAAGTTAATGTCGCGCGACCGGATCGTTCAATGCACGGACGGGCTCTATTGTTTTATGGGGGACAGCGAACTCCTGGAGGGTGTCGATCGTCTGAACATGGACGAGATCTGCCCTTATCTGGTGGCGCTTGCCGAACGAAGAGGCACAGATGACAATCTCTCGGTCCAGGTGGTTCAAGTTGACCGGCTCGTTGAGCCGAAGTATGACCAGCCAATCTCGATTCTCAAGAAAACCGGCTCGGGCCATTCAACCACTATGACGACAAACGAAGTTAAGCAAGGCGACGTCATCGACGAACGCTTTGAAATTGAGGGCGTAATCAGCCGTAGCGGCATGGCTTCGATTTACAAGGCGAAGGATCGGCAAACCGGTGAACTTGTCGCCATTAAGATTCCCTACATGCAGCTCGAATCGGATCCAGCAGCCTTTTCCCGGTTCCAGCGCGAGGCTGAAATCGGTGAAATGTTGCATCACCCGAATATCCTCAGATTTATCAAGGTGCCGAACAAAACCCGGCAATATATCGTGATGGAATACCTCGAGGGCAAAACCTTGAGTACTGTCCTTCAAGACATAAGACCGTTGCCGATCCCGGATGCGGTTCAGATCGCAAGTTATGTTTGCGGCGCGCTCGCGCATATGCACGAGCACAACGTCGTGCATCGGGATCTCAAGCCGCAGAACATCATGATCTGCGATGATGGGACGCTACGGATCATCGATTTTGGAATTGCAAAAGCCACCGAAATGCGGCGACTGACTTTCGCTGGATTTACGCCGGCAATGGGCACTCCGGACTACATGGCGCCGGAACAGGTCAAAGGGAAACGAGGCGATGAGAGAACCGACATCTATAGTCTGGGCGCTGTTCTTTATGAGATGACGACGGGCTCGGTTCCATTCGAGGGACCCAATCCATTTATGGTCATGAACGCCCGCATTACGGGGGATCCGGTCGCACCCCGGAAGCTCAATCCGCAGATTTCGGAGGCTCTCGAAGAGATTATTCTGCACGCGATGGAGCGTGAGCCTCACCGCCGGTACCAATCGGCGGCGGCCATGAAAAGCGAGCTCGACGATCCTGAGTCGGTCAAGATCACCGGCAGACATCATTACCTCAAATCGCCGAAAATTTGGAAAACGCGCTGGCAAGGGGCGCGGCTTATTGTTCTCTCGGCGCTGGTGCCACTGCTGGTGTTCGCGGCGGCCCTATTCTTTACGCACTGCCACGGGACAGGGCACTAGTCACCTCAATTTTCTTCCTGAGCCCCTGCCTGAGAGATGCAGGTTAAGGTCGTAAGTCAGGCCGGGCTCTCGTAATGACTTCGAACATACAAGATCGTTTTATGTCCAATTTGTAA
>CAZMNG010000018.1:0-15783 GCA_964567505.1 uncultured Chthoniobacterales bacterium | reverse complement strand
TCGGGCCGGTAACGGCAAGGAATTCGCCCTCGAGCACACGAAAATTCACTCCCCGCAAGGCCTGCACCTGACCGTCATCGAACTCTTTCTCGATCTCTATTGCCTCGAAAGCGTATCTCGAAGGGACGAGATCGGCGGTCCGTGTTCGCCCCGGTTGCACTCGGGGCCGTACGCTGATCTTCACGATGGCCCGGCTTCCAGCCACTGAGCTCCGACGCGAGGATCGTAAAGTTTGCCGATAAGGTGCATCAACGCACTACGGTAGCTCGGAAAAGGGGCTACTTCGCCGGGAATTTTAGGTGCGAGTTCCGAAGTGAACAGGGGCAGTTCCGCGTGCGGCAAGCCGGCATGCCGGTGATGCACGCCATGATAGGGCTCATGGAGCAGAGTGAAAGCAACGAGCCGACCCAGTCGCCCCTCTGAGACAATGCTCCGCGTAGAACCGTTCACCGTGGAGCCGGTGAGTCCGACGTGCTCGATGTATTTGCGCCAGCTTTGCATATTCGAGGCCAAAAACGCAGGTGCCAGGTACATCCAGAGTAAGTATTTCCATGCACCCCACCACGTCACGGCCGCCAGCAGGCAAAACCATACGCCGCCGCTCAGTGCGATCTCAGCCCAAATTCGCCGACGCAGTTTTTTGTTCCGAATCGGCGAATCGGCACGGAGAAAGGTGCGTACGAACAGAAGGGGCGTGTAAAACAAGCCGAAACCGAGTTCGAGCATGGCGGCCAGAACCCTGACCCACCGTGGCATTCCGGGGATAACGAACGGCCAGAGTTCTACGTCACGTTCAGTCGCCAGGTAGGCGTGATGCAATTGATGCGCTGCGCGGTAGAGGCTGAAGCTCGTCAGGCTGAAAATTCCGATGATAATGCCATCTATCTCATTTAAGCGCCGAGTCTTTCGCAACAGCCCGTGAGACGCCTCGTGGAACCCGATCAACATCCCGTGCATCAGATGGCTGGCGGTCAATATCAGCGGCACACAGAACCACACAGATCCAAGGTAGAGCGCGGTCCCCAGTGCAGCTTGATTGAGAAAGAAAATGGCTGCAAGGATCGGGAAGGCTGCGCGGCTCACCCAATGAGTCGGAGGCGGTTCAACCAAGTCTTGTGTCGGTGGCGTGGGGTTCATAGCGCTCGGGCTACAAGGGCGCCAATCCGACTTTCCGGTGAGCTGCAAGCGCCTGCAAGCACCGCCTGGAACATGTACGATAAATTTTTCATTTCCGCTAGGGGAAACAGATTTGGTCGGAAAAGCCACACTACTTCCAGCCCCTCCTCCGCTACGGTGATTTCGCAGCCGAGATGAAAACGCGCGGTACCGGTCGAGCGCATCGTCAATCGAGCAGAGAGCCCGTGAAGCGCAACGTCCGGAACAGGATGGTTCTGGAGCGCGAACCGCACCTCAAAAATGGGATTATGCCCTGGCACTGGCAAGTCCCCAAACGCCGATACAAGCTCCGCAAACGGCATGGCGTTCGCAAAGGAATCCAAGGTTGATTGATGCACCGCACTCACGATGTCGGAAAACGGACGGTCTGCATCGACCTGACCTCGAAGCGGGACAACACCGGCGCAGTAGCCCATGGTTTCTCGCACGGCCTGCTTGGACCGGTTCGCCACGGGCGTGCCGACCAGGATGTCTCCCTCGCCTGTCCACCGGGAGAGTGTGACTTGAAACGCAGCCAGCAGTGTACTGAAAAGCGTTGCGCCAGCGACACGGGCCAGCTCGCGCGCGGCATCGGACAGATCGGCCGGAATATGGGAAACAAATCGATGGGGCGCACCTGACGCGGTCTCGAGTCCCTCTAACGGGTCCCAAAACCGGCGGCTCCCGGAGAGATTGGATTTCCAGAAACCGGCGCGCTGCTCCAATTGCGCGGGGTGCCAGAACTCGCGTTCGGCTGCACCCCAAGCCGAGTAGGTAAGGGGCAAAGGTGGAAGTCCCTCGCGCAGGCCCATAAGCCCCTGAAAATAAGCGATACACAGATCTTGCACGAACACACCCAGGGTCCAGCCATCGGCTATGGCATGATGAATCGCGAGGACCAGCACATGGTGATCGGCGCGCAGTTGAAGTACATCGGCCCGGTAAAGCGGTCCCCGGACCAAATCGAACGGTTCACTGAAAATCTCTTTCGCCAGCTCTTCAATCCCTTCTTCATGTCGCTGCGTAGACGAAAGCTCGCGGAAACGGCAATTGGCGTCGGTGTTCTGACGAATCATCTGAACCGGCCGGTCTTTGCCCGGCAGGAACGAGAGGCGCAGAACCTCCTGCCGTTCCACGACTCGCTGAAGCGCGGCCTCGCAGGCCGGTTGCGTAATGAGGCCTCGCAACTGAATGAGGCAGCAGATGTGGTTCGCATTGTCGTTGACGCCAACGGGCGACGCCTCCCACAATTCCCGCTGCGGAAATGTCTGTGGTTCCAGGCGTGCTTTTCCACTTGCCAGCCACTGCTTAAGAAGCGCGCGTTTGTCTCCGGACATTTAGATCTCAGGCTTTGCGGGTTAGCGTACATCCTCCTTGTGATCATGAGAGTCATCAGAGACCATGTCATCGCCAAGCAACCCTTCAATTTCCTCGTCGGAAAGCGCTTCCAAGTTCACCTCGTGCGGGGACGTCGGCTCCGGCGCCGTCACGCGCACCGTAGTAGCAGCAAGAGCCCCGCCGGGCCTTTTTGCGCCCATGTGCTCAGCGATCAATTCAACGATCTGGCGGATAGTGCGCGCCCGAATCAGGCTGGCCTGTGGCAGCGCCACGCCGAGAGAGCCTTCAATTGAGTTTTCGATCTCGACGCCCATGAGTGAATCCAGCCCTAAGTCCGTGAGCGGTTGGTCATCGCGCAGAGTCTCTGGCTTCACCCGCAGGACCGAGGCTACGGCATCTCGCACCGCCTGCCCGATGATGCCCGCCACTTCTTCCGGGGCTGCCGATTCGATCTTGAGACGGAAGTCACTGGTTGCGGCACCCGTCTCCTGGCCTTCGTCCGTTGCGAAAATACGCTCCAGTAAAGGATTTTCCTGCATCCCTCGGAAAAACTGCCGCCATTTCGCCCAATCGACACGGATCGCGATCACCTGTGTGACACCCGCCGTAAGGGATGATTCCAGCAGTGTCGTCACTTCACGTGGTGAGAGCTCGCTCGTGCCTTGCCGCGCCAGGAATTCGGCCACGCGCTTATTGCGAGCCACATAACCCTCACCGCCGAGCACCCCCCAATTGACCGTCAGTGCCGGCAAGCCCAAAGCCCGACGGTGGTGGGCAAGCGAGTCAAGGAAAGCATTGGCGGCCCCGTAGCTACCCTGCGCCGGATTGCCAAAGATGCTCGAAACGGATGAGAACATGACGAAGCAGTCCAGTTCGAAATCCCGTGTCGACTCATGCAGCAGCCATGCGCCATAAGCCTTGGGGGCCATCACGTTTCGGATCCGCTCGCGTGTGAGCGAAACAAGTGGCGCGTCGTCTATTACCATGGCCAGATGGAATACGCCCCTCAACGGTCGATTGGCTGAACGAATGTCTGCGGTGAGGCGTGCCACGTCCTCAGGTGAGCCGATATCAGCCCGCACGATTCTCACATCGACACCGCGCTTCCGGAGGCTTTCCACAAACGCCTCTGCATCGGGCTTAGTTGCGCCGCTCCGGCTGGTCAGCACAAGGTGACGGGCACCGCCCTCGACCAGCCATTGCGCCACCACCTTCCCGAACCCGCCGAACGCTCCCGTGATTAAGTAGGATCCTTCCGGCTTGATCTCGAAGGCGGCTCTGAGCGGTTCTCCGCGCCGGGGAAGGAACGCCGCGGGAAACGCGACGACGACTTTGCCGATATGTTTGCCCTGCGCCATCAGCCGGAACGCCGAATCAACGCGGCACGCGGGAAACGAACGGAACGGGAGCGGGCACAGCGCGCCATTTTCGACGAGCCCGGAGATTTCCGCCAGCATTTGTCGGGTCAAGGCCTCATCACCAGAGAAGACCGCATCCATGGCGACGACATGAAACGACGCGTTGCGGCGCAACGGCCAAAGCGGGATCCGGGCATTCTGATAAATGTCGCGCTTGCCGATCTCGATGAAGCGGCCGAATTCTGCGAGACATGAAAGGCCCATCGGAATAGCTTCTGCGGCCAGCGAATTCAGGACTACGTCGACGCCGCGCTTCCCTGTCAATACCATCACAGCGTCCGTAAAATCAGCGCGCCGGGAGTCAATCAAATGCTTTACCCCGAGGGTCTCCAGCAGCGCGCGTTTGGCCGGGCTGCCGGCGGTCGCAATGACTTCTGCGCCAAGATGATGCGCGATCTGGATTGCGGCCATCCCGACGCCACCCGCGCCGGCGTGAACCAGGATACGCTCGCCCTTACGCATTCGCGCTACATTTTGCAGGGCGTGCCAGGCAGTCAGGAAGACGACGGGTACCGTAGCTGCCTGCTCGAACGATAGCCCGCGAGGAATGCGGCGTACGTCTCCTCCCCTTGCCAGCGTATAAGAAGCGAGTCCGAACAGGGCGAGGCCAAACACCCGGTCTCCCGGTGCGACATGGTCCACTCCGGCCCCGACGTCCTGAACCACGCCGGCCACCTCATCCCCAAAGACACGAGCGTCCGGCGCTTCGCCGGGATAGAGCGCGAGCGCCTTGAGCACGTCGCGGAAGTTCATTCCCGCGGCTTTCACTTCGATCAGCACTTGGCCGGCACCGCAGGCCGGCAGGGCGAAAGGCTTGAAGCCCAGTGTGTCGAGATGACCGCGCTCGCGGGACTCAAGTCGCAACGGAACCGCAGGATCGAGCCATTCCTCGTGTGCGGGGCGACCACGTGCCAGGCGCTGAACGTATCGGCCTTCACCGCGGAACGCTACCTCACGCTCGGCATCCTCACGCAGCAGCTCACTCCACAGCAGGATTTGGTCAGATGCTGAAGCTTCGGGCGGCAGGTCGATCCCGCGTCCGGAGAAATTTGGGTTCTCGTTTAAGATGACGCGTAGCAACCCTAGCAGTGGCGCTTGCACAACGGCGGTCGCATTCATCCCGCATGCCGCCGGCTGCGCGCCGCGCGTCACCAAATCGATGCGCAGTTTCGTCGAGGATGTGATCCCTTCAACTGCCTGGACAAGATGGAGCAACCCGTCGGTGCCCATCTGCGCGGCGTCTCCTGCAGCGTCTGACCGGGGCGCATCCAAGCTCCACAGGTAAACAAAACGTTCCGGTCGAGCGTCGTCCGCGCAGTCGCGCAGGAGCTGTTTCCAGTCGTCGAGTGCCTCTGCGCGCAGTGTGAATGCATCTGTCCCATCCAGCGCGAAATGGTCACCACGCCGTGCAACACGGCATCGGGCGCCCGCTCCGCGCAGTCGGGAAGCCAACTTTTCGCCAAGACCGGAGGCGTCCGCGAAAATGAGCCAGGACCTCTCCACCGGGGTCTCCAAAAGTGTCTCGGGAGAGGGAGACGCACCGGCGGCTTCTCCGTGCCATGCCTTGCGCGCCAGGAGACCAATCTGGCCTTCACCTTCCGGCCCGAGCAGTCCCGGTAGTGAACCGGTTTCGTCAAATCCCGTCTCCCGTAAGACGGCCTCCCATTGGGAGCGCCCCAACAATGGATGGAACGGCCGCAAATCACGATCTGCAAAGCGCCACCATCCGGTGGTGAGACCAAATACGACCTCCGTCCACAAATGTGGAATCGCGACGTCCATGAACACCAGGTTCCCGCCTGGCGCGAGCAGTTCGTTAATATGCCTCAGCGTGGAGCGCAAATCGCTCACGGCGTGAAGCACATTGGTGCCGATAACGAAATCAAACGTGCCAGCTTCGAATCCCTGTTCAGTGCCCGGTTTCTCGAGATCAAGAATTTTGTATTCAACTCCGGGAAACTCGGCCAGCTTCTGCATCGCGCCGCTGAAAAATGCCGCGGAGACATCGCTGAAGACGTAGGAATGCAAATCGCGTTCAATGAGGGGCAGCACGTGCGACGTCAATCCGCCCGTTCCAGCCCCGACTTCCAGGATTCGCAGTCCACGGCCCTCTGGCAAGTGGCGGGCCGCTTCCTGCACAGCCGCTGCGATAGCCGCCAGCCAGTGGCTGGTGTAAAGGCCTTCGCCATAGAACTGGTCCAATAACTCCGCTGAGGTTCCGGCAAACAGCACCTGCACGGCATCCTTCTCGCCACGCAGGATGGGTCCGAGTTCGGCGCAGTTCGCGGCGCAGAGCAAGCCTTCGGAAAGATGTCCTGAATGACTCGCTATGAACGAGCGCAGCATTTTTCGGGCAGAGTCCGCCGCGCTCGCAAAGGAAGGTGTTGGGCCATAGCCTGCACCATCTTTTTCGAGCCAGCCGCGTTTCGCCAGGCCGGCGATCAGTCGCTCGAACACCGCTCGCATCGGTTCTGCCACCAGCAGGGAATCGGCTGTAAACCTTCCCCTGGCTCCCGCTGCCCCCGACATTTCCCGCAAACCACGGGCGAGTTGTGCCGCTGCGAGCTCGTCTAGGGCTGCCATGGCGTTCTGAAGCTCGGCTCGGCCTCGCGTGCCGATCACTTGCTCGAGCGCGTCTTGCGCCGCGTGTCGCAGCCGATCCAACGGTACCGGCTCTTGAGCTGCGGGACGCGACCGGGCAGGCGTTCGCTCCCACGCGAGATGGTAGAGAACATTGCGGCTTCCTCCCTGCGTGCCAGATCGGCGCGCACCGGATACGCTGATCGCACGGAAACCATCGATGAACACACAAGGCTCTCCCGCGCCATTATACATTTCGAGCCTGCCTTCGACGTACTCTTCATTGCACTGCTGCACGCCGGCGCGGACCAGGCACGCGGCTCCCGGTGAGCGCAGAAACAGAATTTTGCCGAAGCGCACTGGTAGTTTTAGTCGATTCTTGCGCTGCTCAACTGTCGCAGCCCCCGCAGAAAAGATTTGCAGCGCTCCGTCGAACAAAACGGGATGCAGCGGATACTCGTTCGCGCGACGGATAATCGCCTCGGACAACGAAACTCTTCCGGCCGACGTGCGGTTACCGGTCGCCAGCTCGCGGATGGGCCGGAACTCATCGCCATACCGAAGTCCCATGTCGCTCATGTGACGGTAGAAGTCCTCCACCTCTACCGGCTCAAGGCCGTCCGTTCCCTTGCGCCCCCACGCCGACGACGCAAAGTTTCCGTCGGTGCGCTCTCCGCGCATAGAGCCCACGACGTGCAGCGACCATGCAGCGCCGTGTTCGAACTTGCTCTGGATCGAAAACGTACGCTCATGCACTTCATAGGACAGCTCCAAGTGCAGTCCCGAAGCCGGATCCGGCAGGATGAGCGGTTTGCGAATTTCAAAATCTTCGACGACGAAAGGCCGTCCATTGAATAACTGCACGCCCGCTTCCAGCACCATTTCCACGAACGCAGATGCGGGAAACACGACTAGATTCTCGACCTTGTGATCCTTCAGAAAGGCCATGTGCCGGCCATCGAGCCGCACGATCCACGTTGGCGTCGCCCGGGGCAGCCGGACATCGAGCAATCCGCGGCCACCTGACCCCAGACGGCCTTCGAGCCAATCGCTCGACTCGTGCCACCAGCGGCTCTTGTCCCAAGCATAGGTCGGCAGTGAAAGCGGCCGCCGAGATGGCGTCATCTCCGCAAAATTCAACGCGACCCCGGATCGATGCAGGGCCATTGCAGTCTCGAGCGCGGATTCGTGCTCCCGTTCGCGGCGCGCAGAAGACATCACAGGCGCCTTGAGGGACCGCTCGGTAAGACATTCCTGAATCGAATGGACCAGAGCGGGTTGCGCGCCGATTTCCAGCCACACGTCGACGCCTACGTCCATCAACGCATTGACGGCAGGCGCGAACTGCACCGGCTGTCGCACGCCTTTCCCCCAGTGAGCAGCGTCGCATGCGCCGCCGGCGCACCGCCGGCCGGTGACTGTGCTGAAGAACGGGACCGTTTCCGCCTGAGGCGTCAGATCTGCCAACGCTTCTTCTAACGCGTCGGAAGCGGGCCGCATCAAGGGATGATGGAATGGGTGATCCACTTGGACGAACCGTACGAAAACCCCGTCGAGCTCCAACTCGACGGCCATCGCTTCCAGTGAGAGTCGGGACCCTGCGATTGTAAGTGAGCGCGGTCCGTTGAACGCAGCGATCGTCGCTGTGCGGTCATGCCTGGCTATGAGCTCTCGCGCAGCATCCTCGTCCAGACCAATCGCGAGCATCGTTCCTCCGCCGCGCGCACAATCATCCATCAGTCGAGCGCGCAGCACGATCACCCGTGCCGCTTCCTCCAAACTTAGCACGCCCGCGACGTAGGCCGCCGCCACTTCACCGACGCTATGGCCAACGAGTGCAGCCGGCTGGACGCCCCAGGATTTCCAGAGTTCCGCGAGCGCCACCTGCACCGCAAAAATGGCCGGCTGCGCAATTTCCGTCCGATGCATTTGGGAGCTTTCTTCGGTGCGGCCAAGCTCTTCCAGGAGTGAAAACCGTCCCCACGGGCGCATCATGGCATCGCAACGCTCGAAGGTATGCCGGAACACGGGCTCGTGTTGAATGAGTTCGCGGCCCATGCCCCACCACTGCGGACCCTGCCCGCTCATGACGAAAGCGACGCGCGGCGGATCCGTTCGGCGTGGCGCAAACGCCATGCGCACCTTAGAGCCCTGCGGGCCTGCCGCGTAGTTATTGAGCTCACCGATCACCTCTCCTATCGACTCCGCTACGAGCGTGATCCGATGCGGGTGATGATTGCGCCTGGCCCCAAGGGTATAAGCCAGATCCGGCAGGACGGGCGAGCTGCCATTCCCATTTGACCGCTCGTCCAGCCAGGCGCTCAGGCGCACCGCCGACGCGCGCAGAGCTTCCTCGGATCGCGCGGAGAGCACTAACGGCCACGCACGGTTTTGGTGGCACCCTAAAGGCTCCGGCTGGGGAGGTGGAGGCGCCTCCGCGAGAAGAATGTGCGCGTTGGCACCCCCAAAGCCAAACGAATTGACACCCACCATGCGCGCGCCATCCGTCGCTGGGAAGGCTTCCAGCGAGGTGGGTACGCGGAGTTTCAGCGCAACGAAGTCGATGTTTGGATTGGGCGTTTCGAAGTGCAAGCTGGCGGGAATGCGCCCGTGCTTTAGCACCAGCAGCGCCTTGACCAGACCGGCGACGCCCGCCGCGGTTTCCAGGTGACCCAGATTCGTCTTCACCGACCCAATAAGCAACGGCGCCTTCTCCGAACGGTCTGCGCAAAGTGCCTCAGCGAGCGCGTGGGCTTCGATCGGATCGCCGACCGCGGTGCCGGTGCCGTGGGCTTCGACAAATGCGATCTGAGACGGAGCAATGCCGGCGTCCGCGCATGCATCGCGCACGAGCCGAGCCTGCGCCTCCACGCTGGGAAGAGAAATCCCGTTGGTGTGGCCGTCCTGGTTAAGAGCAGTGCCGATGATCACTCCATGGATCGGATCGTCATCCGCGATCGCCCGAGAGAGTCGCTTCAGCAGCACCATCCCTGCTCCTTCGCCACGGACAAAGCCATTGGCCGATGCGTCAAAGGCCTTGCACCGGCCCTCTGGAGACAGCATCGAAGCCTGAGAAAACCCGATAAACCCGCCGGGCGTAATCATCACCGTGACGCCGCCCGCAAGCGCCATATCCCCACGGTCCGCTTGAATGTATTCGCACGCCGCGTGTATCGCCGTTAGAGCAGACGAACACGCGGTATCCATCGCGACGCTAGGGCCCAGCAGATTGAAGCAGTAGGAGATGCGGTTGGCCGCAATACTGTGTGCACACCCGGTGGACGAGTGCGGACCGATACCGGAATGCTCCCACGGCGTACCCTGAATTCCCTGATACTCGTTATGAGAAATCCCGACGAACACTCCCAGGTCCGTCCCCCGCTCGAGATCCAGCACGAGGCCCGCGTCCTCAATCGCCTCCCAGGCTGTCTCCAGCATCAATCGGTGCTGCGGATCCACGTAAGGCGCTTCCCGTGGCGAGATCCCGAAAAACTGCGGGTCGAACTGATCGATTCCCTCCAAAAATCCCCCGCGCCGGGTGATCGACTTACCCTGCAGACCCGGCTCCGTATCGAAATATCGCTCGATGTTCCAGCGGTCGGGCGGCACGTCTGCCACGGCTTCGCGGCCTTCCACCAGCAGCCTCCAGAATGACTCTGTATCGTACACTCCGCCGGGAAAACGGCAGCCGATTCCAATGATTGCGATGCGATCCTTGGTCATAAAAGATAGAGCAGCGATTAGGGAGCGGCGGCCGTTAAGGGCAGGTTCGGATTGTTATAAGTCATTTTGCGCTGATCTTTTATCTTCATAACCGTGTTGGATACTTATCAGTACACGACTGAACCTAAGCGCAACACAATCGTTTAGCGAATAGATCGAGCCTTCCTCGGGGTTGCATCGTTTTTCCGGGCTCCCTATCCCATTTCGAGTCAAGGGCAACTGGCTCGAAATAAAAGTTGTTGGGTAGTAACTCTCTGGACTAAAGGCTGACTTATATGTGCGGCATCGCTGGTATCGTGGATCTAGCCGGAAACCGTAACATCGCAAGCGGCATTGTCCAGAGGATGACGCAAGCGATAATCCATCGCGGCCCCGACGAGGAGGGATACTTTCAGCGGCCTGGCGTTGTTCTTGGATCGCGGCGACTCAGCATTGTCGGCTTGGCGGATGGCCAGCAGCCGGTCGCGAACGAAGACCGGAGTGTGTCGGTGGTGTTTAACGGAGAGTTCTTCGACTTCCCTGAGAAACGCGCTGAGCTGGAAGCGCGCGGGCATCGACTGGTCACCCACTGCGACACCGAAATCATTCCGCACCTTTGGGAAGATCACGAGGCAGGCATGTTCGAGCGAATGCGTGGGCAGTTTGCCGTGGCATTGTGGGACGAGCGCCGGCACCGTTTGGTGCTTGGACGCGACCGTTTTGGCATCTGCCCGCTCTACTGGACGCGTCAGGGCGACTGGCTCCTGTTCGCGTCCGAAATCAAAGCCCTTCTGGCCTCAGGCATGGTGCCGGCCCGAGCCGACCTGCGCGGTATTGACCATATTTTTACTTTTGCGGCCCTGCCCGGGCCGATAACCTGTTTTGAAGGCGTGCGGCTTCTGCCGGCCGGCCATTATCTGCAGATAATTCCGGGCAACGATCATGGCGCCGCGCCGGCCATCAGCGAACGAGCGTATTGGAAAATGGATTTCCCGGATCGCGGCGACGAGAACAACCACGGAGGAGACCCGCGCGCTCTGGTGGATCGCTTCGAGGAGATAATGCTGCAGGCTGTGGAGAAGCGATTGCGCGCCGATGTACCGGTAGGCGCCTATTTGTCAGGTGGCGTGGATTCAAGCATGATCACGGCTCTCGCCTGTCATTTGAAGGGTCCGGCGATTAACACTTACACTATTCGAGTTGACGCACCGGATCTCGACGAACTCAGCGCGGCCAATCTCGTGGCACGCCACATCGGCACGAAGCCACCGCTCGTCCAGGAGTTCGGTGACAACGACGCGGTTAACACCTATCCCGTGCTGATCCACACAGCTGAGGCCCCGGTAATCGATACTTCCTGCGCAGCTTTGCTGCTGCTGGCGCAGCGGGTTCATTCCTGCGGTCAGAAAGTGGTGCTTACCGGGGAAGGAGCAGACGAGTGGCTGGTTGGGTATCCTTGGTACAAAGCCGCCAAAGCGCTCGGTTTCCTGGATCTCCTGCCCGGTCTGCCGCTCAGCGATCGAGTACGCCGCGCCTATCTTCGGCTCCGCCAGGTTCCACAATTTCCTCCCGAGTTTAGACGCGGCGTGGAGGCATCCATTGGCGGTCCCAACGCCTGGATTGATGCTTACGGATTACTCGGGCTCTCAAAGCTCCGCTTCTACGCTGCACCAATGCGCGAAGTGCTCGAGAAATTCAATCCATGGACTGATCTCGAAATTCCGCTGGAGCGCGCTAAACGCTGGCATCCGTTGAATCGAGGCATCTGGGTCGCAGCGCGCGTCACTCTCGCCGGGCACCTGCTTCAGGCCAAAGGGGACCGTGTATCGATGCACTCCTCTGTGGAGGTGCGATATCCCTTCCTCGATGAAGAGGTTTTCGATTTTTTGGCGGGACTGCATCCGCGTTGGAAACTGCGCGGGTTTCGGGACAAACACCTCCTGCGCCTCCTGGCCGAACGCTGGCTCCCGCCGTCCGTATACCGCCGGCGCAAGGTTATCTTCCGCGCTCCCCTTGACAGTTTCCACATTGAACCGGAGCCGGCGTTCGTCACGCAGCTATTGAGCGAAGAATCCCTGCGGCGCACCGGATATTTTGACGTTGCGGCGGTGCATCACTGGCTGCGGGCTTTTCGCCGGATCCCGGTCAGGTCCTTGCCGCGCCTTTCCGTGGAGATGGGTTTGGCGGCCGTGGTGGCAACTCAGCTCTGGCATCAACTGTTCATCGGCGGCAACCTGGCAGAGTTGCCGACATGGAGAGCACCATAACCTGCCGGTAAACCACGTCGCGCGTTCGCGCAGTTTTGCAAAAAGAACATAAACAAATGAAAAAACGCCGCTACATCGTTGCGCAATGGATACTGACAGGGCTTTTGGCGACAAGTTATCTCAACGGCTGCTCAGTCCTACAGAGCCATTGGCCGCACGGCTCGCGCGACCACGCCTTCATTCATTACTGGCCGGCTCCTGCCAATAGCCGGCAATTGAGGCTTGCAGTCAAAGATAACATCGATATGGAAGGCGTCGTCACCACCTCCGGCTCCGAATATTTCGCTAAGACCAATCCGCCGGCTTCACGTGATGCAGACTGTCTGGCTATCGCTCGGAAGCGAAATGTCCGGATTGTTGGAAAGACAAACCTCAGTGAATTTGCTGTCGCTCCTTCCGGGCTGAACGATTACTTCCGAACTCCGAAAAACCCGTTGAGCAAGAGGCACAAGCTGATTCCGGGCGGTTCCTCGAGCGGTTCAGCGGTGGCGGTCGCAGACGGAAGCGCCGACATTGCCTTTGGAACAGATACGGCGGGCTCTATCCGCGTGCCCGCAGCCTGCTGCGGCATTGTTGGTTTAAAGACGACTTTTGGCCTGATTTCCACGAAGGGTGTATTCCCGATTGAGCCAAAGCATCTGGATACCGTCGGGCCGATGGGCAGAGACGTTGCTCACGTTGTCCAAGGGATGGATCTTCTGCAAAATGGGTTTGCATCACGATATCAATCAGCCGTTGCCGCCAAACCTTCAGCCAGGAAGATCAGAATCGGACGACTTTACCTGAGTGGCACAGACCCTAAGATCGACAAAGCCGTGGATGACGCTCTTGCCCAAGGTCAATTTCAAGTCGTTACGCTGGACCAACACTTCAAGACGAAGTGGGATCAGGCCAAAACGGATGGAAACACTGTGGCTGCGGCCGGAGCGTGGATCAGCGATAAAAATTACATCTATAAAGCGGGAGTGCGGGCAAGGACCATCGCAGCGATAATTTTGGGGAGAGTCTTGTATCCCACCCAGTACCGGGGAGCTCTGCACAGGCGAGCGCAGTGGCAGCACGCTCTCAATCAAATCTTCAAAAAAGTTGATTTCATCGCTTTGCCAACCATTCAGGCCTTGCCCCCAAAGATTCCGTCCATCGGGAAAGTCGCTCTTTTGGAAGCGCGAGTGTTGGTAATGCAGAACACCGTTGCGGTGAACTTTGCGGGAAATCCCGCGCTCGCGATACCGATTCCGGTCAATGATAAGACTATTCCGGTAACCAGTCTCCAACTTGTCGGACCCCGGTTGAGCGAAGCGGCACTTCTCAACGCGGGCCGCCTCATTGAGTCCGAGCGTCCACAGCTTGAACTGCAGGTCCGCGGCGCTAAAATTCACGCGCACACGCACTGAAAACGTGAGTTGCGCTAAGTACGGCGCGATGGTTTCGGTTGCAGGTGCCCAAATACGTTGGTACTATGACGCACGCGAACCGAACTTCTCGCTACCATCGGTTGGCAGAGCCATGTATCCCGGCTTCTCCAAGAATTTTCTCGCGATCGGTGCGCTGCTACTGTCGGACGTAGCGTTCGGCGCAGGGTCCGCTGACGAGCTTATTGCAAAAGGCGACGTATTTTATGCGAAGTTGGAGGCGGCCGACGCGCTCAAATTTTATCTGCCCGCGGAAAAGCTTGAGCCCAATAACGCACGCCTTCTGGTGCGGATCTCGCGCGAATACCGCCACTTGATGAGCGACGCCGCTAACCCGGGGGAGAAGCTCGGACTTGGCGGGATAGCGTTGGACTATGCGAAGCGCGCCGCGGGTCTCGCACCGGATGACCCGGAAGCGCAGCTCGCCGTGGCGATCAGCTATGGAAAACTGCAACCCTTTGAAGGCATTCGGGAAAGACTCGACGCTTCGCGCGCAATCAAGGCGGCGGCGGATAAGGTAATCAAGCTCGACCCGCGCAACGATTTGGCCTGGCACGTGCTGGGCCGCTGGCACATGGCATTTGCCGATGTCACCCCAGCCATGCGGGTTCTGGCACAATTGACTTACGGAAAGCTGCCAGACTCTACGTACGAAGACGCGACCAGGTGCTTCGCGAAGGCGATCGAACTCAATCCTAACCGCCTCATGCACTACATTGAGCTTGGCCGAGTTTACGCGCAGATGGGACGAACGGACGAGGCGAGACGCCTGATCACCCAGGGTTTAGCAATGCCGAATACGGAGAAAGACGATCCCGAGACCAAACTTCAAGGGCAAGAAGTGTTAGCTAACCTTCACTAATAAATGTCACCGGGGGAAGAATTCGGGTTCTGCCTCCTCTTCGGACGCAATTTCAGCGAAAAGATCGGTAGCCCGTTCGAGGAGCTGAGCCTGCAGGTCCGGTCGCTCCGACTCAGGAGACATAAGTGCCAGCGTCCGAAGATAGTGGAGCCCTTGCTGGCGCGTGCTTACGTCCGCAGAGGCGCTGAGAATTTGAACCGCTCGCAGCCGCCGGGGCGAGCCGAATTCCGCCGTTTCCATTTATTCTCCTGTGAAGCTATCAGTACGGATAGACCGTAACTGACTACTTTTGGTTTATATTTCATTCGCTTTTTTCGGGAGTTGTTAGTTTTTTGGATTGTTTAGCTTAGAAGAAATCTCAATTTCCGCGGTGGTCAATTAATGGTACCTTGGGGCAATGCCCGCGCCGCGCGGCCTCCGGCATCGCTCATGCCGAGGAACGCAGTGTTTGACGGAGTTGGAAGAGAAATGCCTCGTCGCTGAACCGCTTTAAGAAAAAGGCAAACGCTCCAACTTCCAGCGCAGCGGCGCGAATCGCGAGTGTTTCCCTGTCGGTCACCGCGTGTATACCCCTTATCGGCCTAAGGTACAATATCGGTGGCTGTTCAGGATTGATACACTTTTGCTTTGGATAAGGGATTTGGCGCCCGTCGTTGACCCTGTCGACGATAGGATACCAAATACCGAGGATCCACAAGAAGAAGACTACAACTAAACAGCTACTCACATGAACAGATCAATTGCCCTGGTCGTTGTGGCCATTGCGTCACAAGCAGTAGCCATCTTTGCTGGAGAACCGATGGTATCTTCAAAGCAAGTTATCGCTCCACCATTACCACCACCGGCATCGTACTTCAGAGGGAACGAATTCGATATTGGCGCCTTCGCGACCTATGTAACCGGGACGAACGGAGGGGGAACAAGGCAAACCACGTTTGATGACGGTACCACCTTCACACTCTCCTCCAGCGGCAGCCCCGATGGTTGGGGTGGAGGCATGGATTTCACTTATTTCTTGCCTTGGAAATATGCCGGTTTCAGGTTCCAAG
>CAZMNG010000017.1:0-15885 GCA_964567505.1 uncultured Chthoniobacterales bacterium | reverse complement strand
GCGTTCGGGTAACCGACCAGACCGGCATCGGCAATTTTTCGCAGTTCGAGCAGGAAGAAACCCTCTTCGCCTGGTCCGCCTTCGGTGAATTGTCGCGGGGCACGATTGGTGGAGCTTTTGAAATGTGTGTTCCCTTTGCCCCCGGCTCCGCCGTGGCAAAGAATGAAGTCCTGATTTTCCTGATCGAGATCAGCAATCAGCTTACCGTCTCCGAGCGACGCGACCGGTTTGAGGGGCAACTCGGCAGTCACGCCGTCTTCGGACGGAGGTTCGAGGGTCTGAGGCGGGATCCGGAAGATAAGGGTTCCGGCCGGGACTTTGTAGATGGTATCGGCGCCGGCTTTGCCGTACATATTCTTGCCGAGGCCATGCCCGCCGCGGTTCGACTTCAAAAGCGGCCGGTAATAAAAGTCGACGAGATTGTCGGTATGAACATCGGTCCGCAGGATGATGTCGCCTCCTTTGCCGCCGTCCCCACCGTTCGGCCCGCCACGCGGAACGAATTTCTCTCGCCGAAAACTGACGCAGCCGTTTCCACCATCACCGGCTTTTGCGTGGATTCTGATACGGTCTACAAACATGAGGAGGAAGGTTGTAGGTTCAAGGTTCGAAGTTCCGGGTTCCGGGGGCGGGTTCCGGGTTCGAGGTTCCAAGTTTAAAGTTCCGCCGAACCCGGAACCTGGAGCCTCGAACTTCGAACCTCGAATTTCGCCCGCGAATGCCGAACCCGGAACCTCGAACCTTGAACTCGGAACTCACCCGATAAGGGTTTCGTACATCTTTTTGGTTGCGGCCGCGATGGCGGCCCAGCTGAAGTTCTCGACGGCGCGTTTGCGGCCGGCAATGCCGAACTTTCTGCGCAAAGATTCGTCGGCCATGAGTTGGTTGATCTTGTCGGCGAGGTCACGAGAGAATTTGTCCGGGTTCACCGGCTCGAACGGGCTGGATTGCATCTGTTCGAGCGGGACGAGGAAGCCGGTTTCTCCGTCGACGACGACCTCTTTGATTCCACCAACCGCGGTGGCGACGACAGCGGATTCACAAGCCATGGCTTCCAGATTAATAATTCCGAACGGTTCGTAGATGGAGGGGCAACAGAAGACGGCGGCATGACTGTAAAGCTGGTAGGCGACCGGTTTTGGGACCATTTTTTCGATCCATATAATCCCGTCCCGTTTGCTCTGCGCTTCGGCGATATCACGCTTCATTTCCTCAGCGATTTCAATTGTATCAGGGGCGCCCGCGCATAGAACCACCTGAAACCCGGGATCCAGATATTTGATGGCGTTGACGAGATGAATGATCCCCTTCTGTCGCGCAATCCGGCCGACGAACAGGACATACGGTTTGTTCGGATCGATCCCGTTCTCGATTAACAAATTCGTCTCGTTCCGGGGGTAATATTCGTCGGGATCGATGCCGTTGTAGATGATACGAATTCTGGCCGGATCGACGTTAAAAAGCCGCTCAATGTCCCGCTTGGTTTCCTGCGAAACGGCAACGACGGCGTCGGCCATTTCGATGGCGGTTTTTTCGAGCCAGCTCGAGCAGTCGTAGCCGTGCCCTAGCTGTTCGCGTTTCCATGGACGAAGCGGTTCGAGCGAATGAACCGTCAGAACCATTGGAATGTGGTAGTTGAGCCTGGCCAGGATTCCGCCGAAATGAGAGTACCAAGTGTGACAATGGACAACATCGGCGTCAATCCCCGCCGTGTTGAAGTCGGTGCAGCGGCGGATCGCGCCAAAGACTGAATTCAAATTCTTGGGGCAGCAGAACCCAGAGGTGTCGAGTCCGAACCCTGTGACCGTCAGATGCGGCAGCTTGACATCCTGTGACCCAAAACAGCGCACATCGACATCCATGATCTTTGCGAGTTCACGGCTTAAGTAATCGACGTGAACACCTGCGCCCCCATAAATGCTTGGGGGATACTCGTTCGTCAGAAAGAGGGCCTTCATAAAAGCATTAAGAAGCGAAGCGCTACGGAAGGCAAGCTAGGAGGGAGGATGAGTTCGAGGTTCAGCGCTCGCCGTTCGCCGTTCACCGTTCGCCGTTCACCGTTCGCCGTTCGCCGGCCCGGTGGTGTACCGACAGGGTAACGGCGCCCGGAAAGCGAGAACGACCGAGAGTACACGCATCAAAGACACGTAGCCTGACAACCCACGAGCATTACCGATGTTCTTACAGCGCCCCGCCATCGGCGAACGGCGAACGGTGAACGGTGAACGTCCAATCCTTGGATTCGGCTAGCGAAACACAATAGGAATAATCAAAATAGCCAGAATATTGGCGACTTTGATCATCGGATTGATCGCGGGGCCGGAGGTGTCTTTCTAGGGATCGCCGACGGTGTCACCCGTCACGGATGCTGCGTGGGCAGGGGATCCTTTTCCGCCGTGATGCCCCTCCTCGATGTACTTCTTGGCATTGTCCCACGCACCGCCGCCGGAGGTCATCGAGATAGCAACAAAAAGACCGGTGACAATCGTACCGACCAGGAGGGCGCCCAGCATGACGTAGCCGAACAAGGAGGCGACAACGACGAAAATGACCGGAAGCAGAGCCGGAACGATCATTTCTTTGAGCGCTGCCTTGGTGACAATGTCCACACAAGTGCCGTACTCAGGTGTGTCGGCGCCGGTCAGTATTCCGGGCTTGCTCTGGATCTGGCGCCGGACCTCTTTGACGACTGCGCCGGCCGCTTTGCCGACGGCCTGCATGCTGAAGGAGCTGAAAAGGAACGGTAAAAGCCCGCCGAGAAACAACCCAATGATGACCTGGGGCTGTTCGAGCGAGAAGTCGGATGTATCGCTCGCGTGGCCGCCGAGTGTTGAAAAATGCCCTCTCAATTCGGATACGTACGATCCAAACAGGACGAGGGCGGCCAGGCCGGCGGAAGCAATCGCATAGCCTTTGGTCACAGCTTTCATTGTGTTCCCGACGGCATCCAGTTCGTCCGTCACGGCCCGGATCGATTTCGGGAGATCGCTCATCACGGCGTTGCCTCCGGCGTTGTCGGTGATCGGGCCGAACGCATCGAGGGAGATAATCGTCCCGGCCATCGAAAGCATGCTCATCACAGCGATTGCGATTCCGTATAAGCCGACGCAGGAATAGCTGAGATAGATAGCGAGCGAGATGAAGATCACAGGCAATGCGGTGGCCCGCTGCCCGGTCGCAAGGCCGGCGATGATGTTCGTCGCGTGGCCGGTCTCGGCCGCCAGCGCGATTTTTCGGACCGGACTGAATGAAGTGGAAGTGTAGTAGTTCGTGATCGCAACGATGACGGCGGTCATTCCAAGTCCTACCAGGGCAGCGAGATAGAGTTGCCCCGGCTGGTGGGTAACCTGCCCGATCTGGATCGCGGACGGAAATAGCAGGGTCGTTGCGGGCCAGTATAAAACGGCAGAAACAAGCGCGTTTACACCGACGGCTTCGACGAGCACCTGGGTCGGCCCCGTCTTGCGGAAGTTGACCCACAAGATTGCCAGGATTGCACCAATGACAGAGATTCCACCCAGAATGAACGGGTAAATGACCGCTTCCGGACAATCTTTTGCCGTTAACGATCCAATCAACATCGCGCCGATGACGCTCACAGCGTAGGTCTCGAAAACGTCCGCCGCCATTCCGGCGCAGTCGCCGACATTGTCGCCGACGTTATCCGCGATGGTAGCCGGATTCCGAGGATCATCTTCTTCGAGATGGCTTTCAATTTTGCCGACCAGATCTGCGCCGACGTCCGCCGCCTTGGTATAGATACCGCCGCCCAACCGGGCAAAGACGCTGATCAAGCTGGCGCCCAGCGCCAGCCCAACCAGACTGCCAACCGCACGCGCCGCACTTCCGAGGACGATCTCACCGATCTTGAAATAAATTCCCACTGAAAGCAGGGCGAGCCCGACGACGAGCAAACCCGTGACCGCGCCCCCGTTAAACGCGACGCGGAGCGCTGCAGTTTTCGAAGTACCGGCGGCTTGCGCGGTCCGGCTATTCGACAAGACGGCGATACGCATTCCGATATATCCGGCGGCCATCGAGCAAGCGGCTCCGACCAGAAAACCAATCGCGGTATAAAGGTCTCTGACGAATATCAGGATTACAAAAATGATCGCTGCAATCGATCCGACGGAGATCAATTGCCGGTTCAGGTATGCCTTTGCCCCTTCCTGAACCGCATTCGCTATTTTCATCATCCGCTCGTTACCGGCCGAGCAGGCAAGCACGTGTCGTATTAAATAGTAGGCAAACCCGAGACCCACAAGCGCGCACACCAGTGCTAACCAGACACCGGATTCCAACAGAAAGGTAGACAGAACGGGGAGAGTCATAAAGTGGACGTAAGAATGAAACTAGTGGCCGACCATAGGAACAATTGCAACCCGCAACTGAATCATTTTCTCACATCGCTCAGGATTGCTTTCTGAGCGTGGAGACGATTCTCGGCCTGGTCGAAGATAGTCCGAGCATGTTTTTCGATCGTTTCATCCGTGATTTCCTTGCCGCGGTAGGCCGGTAAACAATGCAACACAAGAGCGTTCGGAGCGGCCTTGGCAACGAGCGCTTCATTGATTTGAAATGATTCGAAGTCGACGAGGCGTTGCACGCTTTCTTCTTCGAATCCCATGCTGACCCAGACGTCGGTATAGAGAACATCCGCGCCTGCCACGCTTTCTGCGGGATCGCCGGTCACGACAATTTTTCTGTTGGTCAACCGGCCAAGGAGAGAGGGCGAAGGCCGATAGTTTTCAGGGGCTGCTATCCGCAGCTCGAACCCGAGCCGCTCGGCCGCCCAGATCCAGGAGACTGCCACGTTGTTGTTGCCGTCGCCGATAAAAGAGACTTTCAGGTCGTCGAGGGTTTCTCGCTTTTCGAGGATAGTGAGCAGATCGGCAAGAATCTGGCAGGGATGCTCGCCATCGGTCAGCGCATTAATTGTCGGGATGCGAGCGTACTCGGCGAATTTTTCGACATCGGACTGCTCAAATGTCCGAATGATAGCACCGTGAACCATGCGCCCGAGGACGCGAGCGGTATCGACGATCGGTTCCCCGCGCCCGAGCTGGATATCCCCGGCGGAAAGGAAAATAGCGTTGCCGCCCATTTCCCGGATCCCAACTTCAAAACTGACCCGGGTTCGGGTTGACGGCTTACTGAACAGCAAAGCCCAGGTCTGACCCGCCAGGGGTTGCTCCGACGGCTTACCGCGATTTGCCTTTAGCTGAATCGACAATTTCAGCAACGAGCGCAACCGTTCACCGGTCTGTGATTCAATAGAAAGGAAATGCTTCATCAGATGGGATGAATCGGGATGGCACGGGATCAGCGCGGCCGGATTTCGTCCAGAGTCTGAGCCAGAATTGACACGGCCTCGTCGATTTCAGTTCGAGAGACGATCATCGGCGGCAACCACCGAAGCACTGACGCGCCAGCCGGTACGGTTAAAAGGCCGTTCTTCATGGCGGCGAGGGCGGCAACATTTGCCGGTGTATTCCCGTCCTGGGCTAGAGACGCAAATTCTTCACTCAGCTCGATCCCGAGCATCAGCCCTTTCCCTCGCACCTCTTTTACGCCTGAGAGCGCGGAAAGTTGCCGGATCGCATATCTCCCGGATTCGCGGGCATTTTGGATCAACCCATCCTGGTCGATCGTCTCCAACACAGCCAGAGAAGCCGCGCAGGCCAGCGGGGTCCCTCCGAAGGTTGTTCCGTGACTGCCCGGTTTCAGCAGATCGCAAAGATCGATTGGGGTGCCGGCCAGCGTTTGCACCGGTCGTTTGCGAATCCAGGTGGCACCCAATGGGAACCCTCCGCCAATCCCCTTAGCCCAGCTGATCGTGTCCGGAACCAGTTCATCTCCGGCGATCTCTTTCCACCCGCACCAGTTCCCAAGCCGGCCAAAGCCGCACTGGATTTCGTCTAGCATGAGCAGGAGCCCGTGCTGGTCGCACAGGCGCCGGAGCCCAAAGAGGAACTCGCGCGTTGCCGGGTAAATCCCGCCCTCTCCCTGGACCGGTTCGACGAGTATGCCAACGGTCTCGTCTCTGATCGCTTTCTCGGTCGCCTCCAAGTCGTTAAACGGTAAATGCTTAAATCCTGGCAGAAGCGGACCGAACCCTTGTTTGACCTTTTCCTGGCCCGTTGCGGATATCCCGGCCATTGTCCGCCCGTGGAACGAGCGATGGAAGGTCAGGATCTCAAAGCGCGGTTTGCCGGTCGCGAGCGGTCCGGCGCATTCGTTACCAAATTTCCGGGCAAGCTTGATCGCGGCTTCATTCGCTTCGGCGCCGCTGTTTGAGAAAAAGATTTTACCCGCAGTCCCGGCAACGCCGACCAGTCGGCGGGCGAGTTCGCCTTGCGGACGTGTGTAATAGAGATTGGACGTATGAATCAGCTCGCGTGCCTGTTTGTCGATCGCCTCGATCATGCGCGGGTGGGCGTGACCGAGCGTCGAAACCGCGATCCCGGCACCGAAATCGAGGTACTCTTTTCCTGCTTCGTCCCAGACGCGTGCGCCGCGTCCGCGCACCAAAACAATATCGTAACGACCGTAATTCGGAACGACGAATTCTTCGAACAGTCGTTTAGTGTCTGTTTCGAACGCGGTAGCTGTCATGAGGAAACGCGAAAAATAGCTTGTCCCAGCCGATCGCACAAGCGGGGAGAGGTGGAAGTTGCGGCTTCCGGGTTCGAGGTTCCGGGTTCGAACCCGGAACTTCGAACCCGGAACTCCCTCCCTGTCCGGGTTTTCGGTTGACACGTTGCCCACGCAAATTCTAATAAGAGCCCGGGCCTGATTTTTTTGATTCTCGAAATAAAGCGGCCGCGGGTCTTGCCTTGGAGTGATCTGCAGCGGGGTTTTTTTTTGAGAACAAGCCGGCCAGTTACCGTTCCCCTAAATACATCACCTGATCTCGCAGTTTTCCTCTGTTGGAAGGAGTTACAACGATCATGCGCATCAAGTTCCGCCATCTATTGCCCCTGGCCGTCGCGGTCGCGGCAACGACCGTTTCATCGCCCGGGTTCGCCAAAGAACTCGATCTCTGGTTCACACCGCTCTCGTCCGAGGGCCCGGTGAAAGCTTCGCTGACTCAATGGGCCAAGGAAGACCTCCCCAAATTGCTGCCTGGCGTGACTGTGGGTAGCAATTACGGTCCGCCGGTCTACCAGGATGGTCAGCAGAAATTTATCGTCCAAGGCCGCAAAGGAAAACCGGACGTGATCGAATCGGTATTGGAAGGAATGATCGCCTATCAGCGAGCGGGGTTGCTTGCGCCGCTGGACAGTTTCTTCGATCAATGGCCAGACAAAGATCAGTTTATCCCGAGCACGATCAAGGCCCTGACCATCAACGGGAAACTGTACGGGATCCCGTACAACACGAATGTGCGCGTCCTGCTTTATCGAAAGGATCTGTTTGACAAATACAGCCTCACACCGCCGAAAACCTGGGACGAATTTCTCCAGGATGGAGCGACGATTTCTTCCAAGGAATCCGGCGTTGCTGGAATCGGCCTGACAACGAAGAGTGGCAGCGTCCGAACGTTCCAGGAATTCATTTCGTTCTTCTTTGAGGTAAACAACGGCGAGAACCCGTACAAATATGACGCCGCCGCCAAAAAATGGGTGATGAACACTACCCCGGAGAAGCTGGCTGAAGTCTTGAAACTCTATACGGACTTATTTTTCGCTGCGACCCCGTCAGCCGCGAACCAGAATTCGCGTGGAAACGACTATCAGGCGACCGACACTGACTACGTATCCGGCAAAAGCGCCATGGTACCGATGGGCCCCTGGATTTACCAATACCGGGCCAACGGCGATGTTGCCAAAAAGATTCTCGAAGAAGAAACCGGCGTAATTCCGCTACCGCTGCCACCAGGGGGCGTGCAAGCAACCTATCTAGAGGTTAAACCGATCTCGATCAACGCATTCAGCAAAGACAAGGATGACGCATGGAAGCTGATTCAGATTCTGACCAGCAAGGATTTCATCGCCAAAGAGAACCGGATTGAAGGGGTTAACCCGCCCAGAAAGGATGTTGCCGACCTGCCAGACTTCAAAAGCGACTGGTGGGAACAGGCGTTCATCGCCCAATTACCGACCGGAGTTGCGCTCGCCCCGATCAATTGGGGTCTCGTGATCAATGATATAACGGAAGCGCTGCAGAAGGCGATTTATAAGAACGCGACACCTGACGACGTCGGCAAAGAGCTTTACCACACGCTGGAACAACGAGCGAATAGCGGTCAGCTGTAAGTCGCTCGAAGATAACGCCATTTTGGCGTGGTCCAGCGGCCCGAATGGGCCGATAGTGCTGAGATACTCGACCTGACCTCGAGTCGACGGCCTGGAGTTCCGCTCCGCTCCAGGCCAGGCACCGCGACCACTGCGGGAGGGCTAACCAGAAGGAATGACCAATTCATGTTAAAGAGGTCTTCCAAAATGCTCCTTTTTTTTGTGCCATTCCGGTCAGCTCTCACTCGAGCTCCGACCTGCAGCTCCCGGTCTCTTTTTTTAGTCGATCGCCGCATTTTAAGCGAATGAGCGCAGACACTTTGTCAGGACAAAGCCCGGTCGCATTTTGGCGGAGTCTATGGAAAAGCAGTTTCGGCTACGTGCTCATTTTCCCGGCGCTTTTCGTCATCCTCGGATTGAATCTTTATCCGACGATCGAGGGCATTATCACTTCGTTCACGAACCAGTCGCTCATTAGTCCGGGCGCATCCGCCTGGGTCGGACTGGAGAACTATGCCAAGCTTCTGAATGACCCCGTTTTTCAGATCGCGCTGTGGCATTCACTGGAACTGACTTTTTCCGCCGTTATCCTGCAGGTACTGCTCGGCCTGGTTTTGGCTCACCTCCTGATCCAAAAAGTTCCCGGGATCCATTTTTTTCGGAGCGTGGCGATGATCACCTGGGTGCTGCCGATCATCGCCTCGGTCGTCATGTTCCGGTTCATGACCCTTCCCAACTACGGCCTGGTCAATATTCTGCTCACGGACGCCGGCGCGGGGCAGCTTGCACGGAACTGGTTTGGGGACGAACGGTCCGCATTCCCTCTGATCCTGATCATGCATCTTTGGCGGAACGTGCCATTCTACGCAATCGCGTTTATGGCGGCGATGCAGGCGATTTCTGCAGATCTGTACGAAGCCGCGAAGATTGATGGGGCAGGCGAATGGCGCCAATTCTGGTTCATCACGCTACCCAATCTGCGATACATCATCCTGGTGATGGTCGTCCTGCATGTCACTTTCACATTTAACAACTTCGATTTCGTCTTTCTTTCGACCGGCGGCGGTCCTGTGATCGCAACGGAGGTCCTGCCTTCTTATATCTACAAGCAGGCCTGGGACGGCTATGCGCTCGGATACGCGAGCGCCGGCGGAGTAATCATGCTCGTGATCCTGGTCGTTCTGGTGACGATCTGTAACCGGTTCATTAAAGGATTGACCGAACCATGAGAAAGCGCGTTCCAGTCCGGTGGGTTGTGACCTACTGCGGGCTTGCAATCTTCTATGTCTTTCTCCTTGTCCCGATTGTGTGGCTGGTGCTCTCGAGCTTCCGGAACAGCGATTCGATCCAGTCGGGGAAGCTGCTCCCAGCGTTATCGGAGCTGACCTTCGGAAATTATGTCGAGACATTTCAAATCAGCAACTTCGCCACCTATCTCATCAATTCATTCGCGATCGCCTGCAGCGTCACGGTGCTGACTGTTTTACTCGGAAGTCTCGGTGCATACGCGTTGAGCCGGTTCGCGCTGAAGGGGAAACGATTTTTGATGATGGCTGCGCTTCTGCCGCAGTTTTTCCCGTACGTGCTGGTCCTGATTCCGTTCTATATCCTGATGTCGAATTTGAACCTTGTCGATACGCACATCGGGTTGA
The DNA here is from genome assembly GCA_964567505.1 of uncultured Chthoniobacterales bacterium. Lineage (GTDB taxonomy): Bacteria > Verrucomicrobiota > Verrucomicrobiia > Chthoniobacterales > JAFAMB01 > JAFAMB01. The sequence continues at coordinate 5,996 of CAZMNG010000017.1, read as the reverse complement.
TCCTGACACACACGTCGCTCACGCTCCCGTTTGGGCTCTGGATGTTGACCGGCTATTTCAACGCGATCCCGAAGGAGCTTGATCAGGCTGCCCTCATCGACGGATGCTCGCGCCTGGGGGTGCTGTTCCGGATTCTGTATCCGGTCGCAATTCCCGGTCTCGTAGTTGCCGGATTCTTCGCGTTTGTCGTTTCCTGGGGCGACTACCTGTTTGTTTCGATCCTCTCGCAGACAAATGCAACGCAGACGTTGCCGATCGGTTTACAGACATTTATGAGCAGTCTCGAGGTCAAATGGGGACTAATCACCGCCGGGACAGTGCTCGCGATTGTGCCGACGCTCATTTTCTTTTCACTAGTGCAACGCCGGTTGGTGTCCGGGCTCACCGCTGGGGCAGTTAAAAGCTAGTGTCCTTCATTCACCCCTCAGAGGCCGTATGGCCGCTTGCCGTCATGCAATCTCCGGGCTACAGACTTGGAATCAGTTATGCCGAAGATCACGTTCATTGGCGCCGGAAGCCTTGTATTCACCCGAAATCTTTGTAACGACATTCTGCTGGCACCCTGCCTGCAGGATTGCACGATCAGCCTGATGGACGTTGATCCAACGCGGCTCGAGCAGAGCCGCCGCATTGTCCAGTCAATCGTTGATCGGAAGAAGTTACCGGCAAGAATCGAGGCGACCACGGACCGGCATGCCGCCCTTGGCGACGCTGATTACGTTATCACGACATTTCAACAGGGTGGCCTGGACGCCTACAAACTGGACATCGAAATCCCGCAGAAATATGGGGTAGAGCAGTGCGTCGGCGACACGCTTGGGCCCGGGGGCGTGTTTCGAGCGCTTCGCACCATCCCTGTCCTCTGGGACATCTGCACGGACATGGATAACGTCGCGCCGGATGCGCTGCTTTTGAACTACGTCAACCCGATGGCTGCGAACTGCTGGGCGATCCATGCCGGTGTTGTCCAACCGTATGTTGGGCTCTGTCACAGCGTCCAAGGGACAAGCGAAATGCTCGCCGAATGGATCAATGTCCCGTACACCGAAATCAGGTTTCTCTGCGCGGGGATCAATCATCAATCGTTCTTCCTTGAATTCCGTCGGGGCAACGAGGATCTCTATCCCGAAATCACACGAGCGATCGAGCGACCGGAAATTTATGCCAAAGAACCGGTCCGGATCGATCTAATGAAGCATTTTGGCTACTTCGTCACCGAGTCGAGCGGACACGCGAGCGAATACGTTCCCTATTTCCGCAAAACGGCAAAGATGGTCAACGAGGAGCTTGTCCCGAAATTCAAGGATAACGTCAATGCGTGGTTTGACTACGGACGCACAGGCGGTTACCTGCGGCATTGTCACGAGCGAATCCAAAAATTTCAGGGCGAATTCGAAAAGATCCTCGCAGCGGCGCCGGCAAAGACCCGGAGCCACGAATACGGTTCGTACATCATCGAATCCATGGAATCGAACACGCCAATCTGCATTAACGGCAACGTGCCAAATACCGGGCTCATCGACAATCTGCCGGAAGGTTGTTGCGTCGAAGTTCCGTGTCTTGTGAATGGGAACGGCATTCAACCGACAAAGATCGGCTTGCTTCCGTCACACCTGGCAGCGTTGAACCGTACGAACATCAACGTCCAGGAATTGATCGTCCAAGCAGCGATTGAGGAGGATTTGGAGGCCGTTTATCACGCGGTGATGCTCGACCCGCTTACGTCAGCGGTCTGCACGCTGGACCAGATCCGAACTATGGTGAACGACTTGGTCGAAGCGCAAGCGCAGTGGCTGCCGAAGTTTTAGCCTCACGGAATGATCTCAGTGCCGACGCCGGCGGCGGTGAAGACCTCAAGCAGGAGCGCATGCGGGATGCGTCCATCGATGAGGTGCACTTTTCCGACCCCGTCATTGAGCGCTTCGACAGCTGAGAGAACTTTTGGAATCATCCCACCTTCGATGATTTTATGTTCGATGAGCTGTGCGACATTCTCGCGGTTTACCGTCGGGATCAGCGAGTTCGGGTCTTTAACGTCGCGCATTACGCCCATCACGTCGCTGACGTAAATCATTTTTGAGGCTTTCAACGCTCCGGCCATCGCGCCGGCCGCGACGTCCGCATTCACGTTGAGAATCACGCCGTCGTCTGTCTGCGCGATCGGCGAGATGACCGGGACGACTTCGCGGTCAATCGCTTCGCTGACCCCACTGAGTTCCAGCGAGGTCACTTCGCCCACAAACCCGATGTCGACCATGTTTTTGCCGTCAAACTGCGGTGCCACACGTCTGGCTCTAAATACGTCGCGGCCTGAAAACCCCTCCGCCCGGCCGCCAAACTGTTGCATCGTTTCGACGATCCGTGGCCGGATAACCGTGTCCAGAACCTCCTCGACGATCCTCATCGTTTGCTCGCTGGTGATCCGCAGCCCATTGACAAACCGAGGCGCGGTCCCGGCTTCGCGCATCCGTTGAGTGATCGTTTTTCCACCGCCATGAACCAGTACCTGGTGGATGCCGACCGCCTCAAGAAACACGACGTCGCGAAGAAGGCGCTCGATCAGGTGATCGTCCTCCATGGCGCTACCGCCGTATTTGATGACGAAAGTTTGACCGCGAAACCGTTGAATAAACGGCAGCGCCTCGAGAAGCGCTTCCGCTTTTCGAACCTGAAATTGATTCGACATGCCTAGATCACCCACTTTCGTCGATTTACTCGCTCATGTTAAACCTGACATATTCCGGAGTCAGGTCGCTGGTAAACACCTTGTACTCCGCCGAGCCCAGATGGAGGTCAATGGTGACTTTAAACTTTTTGTTACTGACAACTTCTTTGAGTGTTTGCGCAGGGGTGCCGCTGGCGATGCCGTGCTGAGCGGCCACGACACCGTTATAAAATATGTCGATCATCTCTTCGCGAACTTTAGCGGAGGAATCGCCTACCGCCCCCATCACCCGGCCCCAGTTTGGGTCTTCTCCGGCCCACGAACATTTTACCAGAGGCGAATTGGCGACAGATTCCGCGGCTTTCCGGGCATCGTGGTAGGTCGCAGCCCCTTTGACGTGGACCTCGACAAATTTGGAGACTCCTTCACCATCTTCAACTATCATCCGGGCCAACTGCCGCGTAACGTAATTGACGCCGTCCGCGAACCCCGAATAGGCGTCGGTCTCCGGTTCAACGGTCGAGGTTCCGGCCTGACCATTTGCCAGACAGATCGTCGTGTCGTTGGTGCTCATGTCGCCATCGATGGTGATGCAATTGAACGATTGCCCGACACTTGCGGAGATCAGTTTCTGCAGATCCCGCTTGGAAATCGCCGCGTCGGTCGTGATAAAGCAAAGCATGGTCGCCATATCAGGGTTGATCATCCCCGCCCCTTTGGCGATTCCGCCGATCCGAATGGTCTTACCGAGCAGTTCGAGTTCAACTGCGATTTCTTTGTGGAACGTATCGGAGGTCATGATGGCCTTTGCCACTTCCTCGCTTCTCGTCGCGCTGAGACCGGCCACCAATTCCGGCATCGCGTCTTCGATTTTTTCGATCGGCAGATCGCGCCCGATCCTTCCCGTCGAGCAAACCAGAACCTGTCTCTCCTTTATCCCCAATTGCTGCGCGACGGCCTGCGCCATGCGTTTTGCATTTTGAATTCCCGTGGACCCCGTGCAGGCGTTCGCGTTTCCGCTATTCGCGATAATCGCCCGGGTGTTCGCCGCTCGCAAATGGGCAGCAGAAACGCGCACGGGCGCCGCTTTGATCTTGTTCGTCGTGAACGCGGCTGCGGCAACCGCCGGATAATCCGAAGTGATCAATCCAAGATCTGATCTGTCCGCTTGGCCCTCCTTAATTCCACAGCAAACAGCGCCGGCCCTAAAGCCTTTTGGAGCTGTGACACCTCCGCCAATCTCAGAAAATGCGAGTTCCATGGTTAAAAGCCGGTCTCCCCTGATACAACAAAGGGCGACGCATGCCGAGATTTTTTCCGCTAACTTCCGAGTCCCAAAGATTCTTCCCAGCCGTTCATGATATTGAGACACTGAATGGCTTGGCCAGCCGCTCCCTTCACGAGGTTGTCCTCTGCGGACATCAGAATAATTCGCCCGGTTCGCGGATCAATCCGCCAGGCGATTTCCAGCCGGTTTGTGCCGACGACATTTTTGACGTCGGGGTACCGGTTCGATCCCAACAAATGGATGAACCACTCCGACCCGTAGGCTCGCTCGAATACTTCGTCGAGCGCGTCAGGCGTCAACGCAGTCACCGGATCAGCGTGGATTGTCGTGATAATTCCTCTGTTTAGCGGGATAAGATGCGGGGCGAACTGAATGGTTACCGGTTCACCGGCGGCATTGGAAAGTTCCTGTTCAATTTCCGACAAATGACGGTGCAACGGCAACCCGTACGGGCGCGCACTCTCGTTGCACTCAACAAACAGCAGGTCCGGTTCGGTTCTCCGACCGGCGCCGCTTACGCCGCTCAGGCTGCTAACGATGACGCTCGGAACCCGTATCATCTTTGCACGGAGAAGCGGGACCAATGGAAGCAGAATGCTCGTCGGATAACAGCCGGGGCAAGCCACGAGGTCGGCTCCACGGATTTGCAGTCGATAGATTTCCGGGAGACCGTAGACCGACATTTTGAGCAGATCGGGAGCCGGATGGTCATGCTGATAGAAAAACTTATAAACGACCGGGTCCTTCACCCGGAAATCGGCGCTCAGATCGAGCACCTTAACGCCCGCTGCGAGCAGGGCCGTTGCATATTCTGACGCCACGCCGTGCGGAAGCGCCAGAAAGGCGTATCCCACCTCAAGTGGGGCTAACTTTCCCGGGTCAGGCTCGACAAATTCCATGTTCGCAAGTGAAGAACGGCGGCCAATCCAACGAAATATTTCGGCTGCCCTCTTGCCGGCATACTGCCTGGAAGTGAGACAGCTCAGCTCGACCAGAGGATGTTCGGAAAGGCGCTTGACCAGCTCTTCGCCGGAATAACCGCTTGCTCCGAATATCGCTACTTTCGCTTTCTTCATTTGTCGTTGGCGCCAATTCGCGAGGGAGAACTAAGTCAGTATAGCCCTTGGTTGCTTCATAGAAAACGCAAAAGCCGAAAATTGGAGCGTCGATTTTTCCCGCTGGTCAGTGCAAGACGCCGCGTGTAATTTCCACCCCTCTCATCTCATGGCAGACGACCGAAAATCTCCCGACGCACGACAACAGATGACCGACCTCGAACGGGTGCGCCACTCCTGCGCGCACGTGCTGGCGACGGCGATTCTCCGGATCTGGCCCGACGCGCAGTTTGCCGCGGGGCCGCCGGTTGAGAACGGATTTTATTACGACCTTGAGTTGGATCATCACATTTCCCCTGCGGATTTCGAGAATATCGAGGCAGAAATGAAAAAGATGGTCAAGGAGAACCAGCCATTTGAGCGGATTGCGGTCTCCAGGGAGGATGCATTTCGGTTGGCGGAGCAAGGGGCTCTCGGCGCACTCGGCCCACGAAACAAACCGAGCAAATTCAAACTCGATATCCTGGAGGGGATCCCGGCAGGGGAACAAATCTCGCTATACCGGAACGGCGATTTTACGGACCTCTGCGCCGGACCGCACGTCATGCGAACCGGCAACATTGGGGCGTTCAAGCTTACCTCGATCGCCAGTGCTTATTATAAAGGAGATTCCAACAACCCTCAGCTTCAGCGAGTTTACGGGACCGCATTCAAAACCAGAGCGGAGCTCGATCAATACTTTCAGCAGGTCGAAGAAGCCAAGAAACGGGATCATCGCAAACTTGGTCGCGAACTTGAATTGTTCCACATCGACGACGAAGTGGGCCCCGGCCTTGTCCTTTGGAAACCGAAAGGGGCGCTCGTCCGCAAGGAGCTGCAAAAATTCATATCCGAAGAGCTGGGCCGGCAGGGGTACACCGAAGTATTCACACCCCACATCGGCAAACTGGCGCTGTTCCGAACCTCCGGGCACTATCCGTACTATAGC